>NZ_JBVJIA010000010.1:0-275962 GCF_055586505.1 Streptosporangium sp. NPDC050148
GGCTACGAGATCCGCACCGCCGCGGTCCTGCGCGCGATTCCCTGCATCACCACCGTCCAGGGCCTGGCCGCAGCCGTCCAAGGCATCCAGGCGATCGTCCGGGGCGACATCGGCGTGCGGTCCCTGCAGGAGCACGCAAGGCGGCTGAGAGGCGACTGAGGAGCGGTCGGGAGGTTCGTAAACGGCGCCGGTGCCGTAGTCGGAGGTGAGGGAGACGCCTGTTACTCCGGTACAGGTGACGGGCACGGTGCTGACGACGCGCCGCGTCGACGCCTACCATGCGCTGACGGTGGTGGCGCCGGGCATCGCCGAGCGCTTCCGTCCCGGCCACTTCGTCGGGGTGGCCGTCGGCGGGCCGCAGACGTCGATGCTGACGCGCCGGGCCTTCTCCGTCCACGACGTCAAGCCCGACTACGGCGGCACGGTCGAGTTCGTCTTCGCGGTGCGCGGGCCCGGCACGGCCTGGCTGGCCGAGCGCCGCGCCCGCGACCCGCTGGACCTGGTGGGCCCGCTCGGCCGCCCGTTCCCGCTGCCCCGCGACCCGGTGACGTGCGTGCTGGTCGGCGCCGAGCACGGGTCGGCGACGCTGTTCACGGTGGCCGACGCCCTGCAGGGGCGCGGCTGCCGCGTCGACTTCGTCCTGGGCGGCGACTCCGCCGACCGGGTCTTCGGCGCCCTGCGCGCCCGCAGGATGGGGGAGACCACCACGCTGACCACCGAGGACGGCTCCCTGGGCATGCGCGGCCGGGTGACCGACGTGCTGCCCGGCGTGATCGCCGACGTGCGGGCCGACGCGGTCTACGCGTGCGGCCCGCTGGAGATGCTGCGCGGCGTCACCGCGGTGGCCGTCGAGTTCGACATCCCGGTCCAGGTGGCCGTGGAGGAGCGGATGGCGTGCGGGATCGGGGTGTGCATGACGTGCGTGCTCCCGGTCATCGGGGACGACGGTGTAACCCGGATGGTGCGCTCGTGCGTCGAAGGACCGGTCTTCCGGGGCGAGCGCGTCCGCTTCGACGACGTCGGGACCATCCCGTTCGACGCGCTGGGAGCACCCGGTGGGGGAACGCGGAATGTCGGTTGACATGCGGACGTACCTGGGGCACGTGGAGCTGGCCAACCCGGTCACCACGGCCGCGGGGTGCGCCGCGTCCGGTTCGGAGCTGGCCCAGTTCTTCGACCTCGCCCGGATCGGCGCGCTGACCACGCGGTCGATCACCATGGCCCCCAGGGCGGGCCGTCCGACCCCCAGGATGGCCGAGACGCCCTCGGGCATGCTCAACGCGGTCGGGCTGCAGGGGCCGGGTGTGGACGCCTTCCTGGAGCGCGAGCTGCCCTGGCTGGCCCAGCGGGGCGTGCGGACCGTGGTCTCCATCGGCGGCGGCACCGTGGCCGAGTACACTGCGCTGGCCCGCAGGCTCACCGACGCCCCCGGCGTCACCGCCGTCGAGGTCAACCTGTCCTGCCCCAACATCGAGGACCGCGGCCGGGTCTTCGCCCGCGACGGGGCGGCCAGCGCCGAGGTGATCGCCTCGGTGCGCTCGGTGATGCGCTACGACGTGCCCGTGGTGGCCAAGCTCTCCCCGGACGTGATGGACATCGTCAGCATCGCCCGCGCGTGCGTGGACGGCGGCGCGGACGCCCTCTCGATGATCAACAACCCGCTCGGCATGAGCATCGACACCGAGGCCATGCGGCCCTCGCTCGCGGCCGTCACCGGGGGCCTGTCCGGGCCGGCGATCCGGCCGCTGGCCGTACGCTGCGTCTGGCAGGTCCACGCGGCCCTGCCCAGCGTGCCCGTCATCGGCATGGGCGGCGTGCTGACCGGCAGGGACGCCTTCGAGCTCATCCTGGCGGGGGCCTGTGTCGTCGCCGTGGGCACGGCGCTGTTCCACGACCCCTACGCCTGCCTGCGCATCCTGCGCGAGCTGGAGGAGCTCCTGGCGGCCCGCGGGTTCCACCGGCTGGCCGACGCGGTCGGGCTGGCCCACCGCCCGCCGGGGGCGCCCACCCGGCACCGTACAGATCTTGAGGAGAGTTCCCTGTGACGCCCGCACCCATCGCCGTCGCCCTGGACGCGCCCGATCTCGAGACCGCGGCACGCTGGGCGAGCCTGGTGACCCCGCACGTCACCACCGTCAAGGTCGGGCTGGAGCTGTACCTGCGGTACGGCCCCGACGTGATCGCCTCGGTCCGTGGCGCCAGCGGGGTCAGGGTCTTCCTCGACCTGAAGCTGCACGACATCCCCAACACCGTCGCGGGCGCCGCCAGGGCCGTGGCGCGGCTCAAGCCGGCCATCCTGACCGTCCACGCGGGCGGGGGACCGGCGATGATCCGGGCGGCGGTGGAGGCCATGCCGCACACCCAGATCGCCGCGGTCACCCTGCTCACCTCGCTCTCGGAGGCCGACCTGGACCAGATGGGCGTCAGCGGCCCGCCCGAGGACGCCGTACGGCGCCTGTCGGCCCTGGCGGTCGGCGCGGGGGCACAGGCCCTGGTCTGCTCACCGCGCGAGGTCGCCGCGGTACGCGCCGAGGTCGGCCCGGACATCACGCTGATCACTCCCGGGGTCCGGCCCGCCGGGGCCGCGAGCCAGGACCAGGCGAGGGTGGCCACCCCCGAGCAGGCGTTCGCCGACGGGGCCGATCTGCTCGTGATCGGCCGTCCGATCACCGGCTCCGCCGACCCCGGCGCGACCGCCGCGGGCATCGCCGCGGCGCTGCGGAGGACGTCCGCGGCCACCGGACGCCACCACTGACCGGATCCCCGGAAAACTCGGCCCTGAGCGTAGTTTCGTCCACACAGCGCGAGATCGCGGGTACGGAAAGTCACGAAGGAGATTTTCTCGGGGGATAAAGTGGCCTTGACGTTGCTTGGAGCGCCATGACCAGCTAGTTTCCCTTCCCGTCCGAGTACATCGACAGGAAATTCGAGGTGACCCGGCGTGGCTCTTCCTCCCCTTACCCCTGAGCAGCGCGCCGCAGCCCTAGAGAAGGCTGCCAAGGCACGCAAAGAGCGTGCCGAGGTGAAGAACCGCCTGAAGCACGGGGCGGTCTCTCTGGCTGAGGTGCTCAAAGACGGGCAGGCCGACGACGTCATCGGCAAGATGAAGGTTTCGGCTCTCCTGGAGTCGCTCCCCGGCGTGGGCAAGGTCCGCGCCAAGCAGCTCATGGAGCGGCTCGGCATCGCAGAGTCCCGCCGCGTGCGGGGCCTGGGTACGAACCAGCGGGCCTCGCTCGAGCGTGAGTTCGGCGGGGCCGAGAGCTAGTCTCGGTTCATACGACCACGCAGCCCCGCACGGGGACGCATCACGGGGGGTTTGGAGTGACCGGAACGTCGTGGTCCGACAGGAGTCGGGCTCCGGAGGCAACCGCCGAGGGCGGTGCCGGTCGCTCCACGTCCCCGGCCGGGAGTCCGAGGGGGGCCGCAGCCCTCACCGGCCTGCCGGAGGGCAGACGTCTGACGGTCCTGTCGGGGCCGTCGGGCGTCGGCAAGTCCACGGTCGTCGCCGAGCTTCGGCGGGCACACCCCGAGGTGTGGCTGTCGGTCTCGGTGACCACCAGGAAGCCCCGCCCGGGGGAGACCCACGGCGTGGAGTACTTCTTCGCCGACGACGAGGAGTTCGACCGCCTCGCCGCCTCGGGGGAGCTGCTGGAGTGGGCCGAGTTCGCCGGCAACCGCTACGGGACGCCGCGCGGCCCGGTGCTGGACAAGCTCGCCGCCGGGGTCCCCACCCTGCTGGAGATCGACCTCCAGGGCGCCCGGCAGGTCCGCGCGACCATGCCGGAGGCGCTGCTGGTCTTCCTGGCCCCGCCGAGCTGGGCGGAGCTGGAGAAGCGGCTGCGCGGCCGGGGCACCGAGCCCGAGGACGTCATCGCCCGCCGGCTGGCGGCCGGCCGGATCGAGATGGCGGCCGAGCAGGAGTTCGACGTGACGCTCGTCAACACGTCCGTCCGGGACGTGTGCCATCGGCTGATAGCCTTGTTGGCTGATGCTCCCGAGGGTTCACGCCTCGGACGTTCACCTAGCTAGGGGAAATCCACGTGGCAAGCAGCGCCGCCTACTCCGAAGGCATCACCAACCCGTCGATCGACGCCCTGCTCGACATCGTCGACAGCAAGTACAGTCTCGTGATCTTCGGCTCCAAGCGGGCGCGTCAGATCAACGCCTACTACTCCCAGCTCGGCGAGGGCCTGCTGGAGTACGTCGGCCCGCTCGTCGAGACCCACGCGCAGGAGAAGCCGCTCTCCATCGCGCTGCGCGAGGTCAGCGAGGGCCTGCTCACCTCCGAGCCGATCGAGGGCTGACCCCCTTCCGATGCCGACCCCCGACCAGGACGGCCTGCCCGCGGTGCCGAGGGTCGTCCTCGGCGTGAGCGCGGGCATCGCCGCCTACAAGGCGTGCGAGCTGCTGCGCCTGTTCACCGAGTCCGGCCACGACGTGCGGGTCGTTCCCACCAGGGAGGCGCTCCGCTTCGTCGGCGAGCCCACCTGGGCCGCGCTGTCCGGCAACCCGGTCACCGTCGACGTGTGGGAGTCCGTGCACGAGGTTCCGCACGTCCGCATCGGGCAGGGCGCCGACCTGGTGGTCGTCGCTCCGGCCACCGCCGACGTGCTCGCCAAGGCCGCCCACGGGCTGGCCGGCGACCTGCTGACCAACACCCTGCTCACCGCGCGCTGCCCGGTGGTGTTCGCCCCGGCGATGCACACCGAGATGTGGGAGCACCCCGCCACCCGGGCCAACGTGGCCACGCTCCGCGAGCGCGGCTCGATCGTCCTGGACCCCGCCGTGGGCCGGCTGACCGGCGCCGACAGCGGCCGGGGCCGGCTGCCAGACCCGAAGGAGATCTTCGAGGTCTGCCGGCGCGTCCTGGGCGGGCGCCCCGCCGACCTGGCCGGCCGCCGCGTGGTGATCTCCGCCGGGGGGACCCGCGAGGCGATCGACCCGGTCCGCTTCATCGGCAACCGCTCCTCGGGGCTGCAGGGATACGCCCTGGCCCGTACGGCCCTCGCCCGCGGCGCCGAGGTCATCCTGGTGGCCGCCAACGTCGCCCTGCCCGACCCGGCCGGGGCCGAGGTGGTCCGGGTCGAGTCGGCCCTGGAGCTGCGCGCCGCCGTGCTGGAGGCGGTGGAGGGCGCCGACGTCGTGGTCATGGCCGCGGCCGTCGCCGACTTCCGGCCCGCGGCCCGGAGCGGATCGAAGATCAAGAAGACCGCGGGCGACCCCGACGCCATCCATCTGGTGAAAAATCCGGACATCCTGGCGGAGCTGGGGGAGCGGCGCCGCGAGGGTCTCAAGCCGTCCCCGGCGGTGATCGCGGGGTTCGCGGCCGAGACCGACGACGTCCTCGCCAACGGGCGCGCCAAGCTGGCCCGCAAGGGCTGCGACCTGCTCGTCGTCAACCAGGTCGGCGAGAACCTCGCCTTCGGCACCCCCGACAACGCGGCCGTGGTCCTGTCCGCCGACGGCGGGCGGACCGACATCCCGCGCGGTCCCAAGGAGGCCCTGGCCGACACGGTCTGGGACCTCGTCGTCGCCCGCCTGGGCTGACGGGTCCCGCCCGCACGCCCTCCCGCCGGTCCGCCCTCCGCGCCCCCTTGCCCCGGCGCAGCCGCCGACGGATACTTCCTCCGAGACGACCTGCAACATCGCAGTCGGAGGGGTCTCGATCATGCCGGTCACCGCCGCGGTCAGAGCCCGATGCCGCGCTCTGCTCCCCCCGGGGGAGGAGATCCACTACGTCCTGCCGGCGCTCTCCGCGGGCCCGCCGGGCATGGCGACCTTCCTCATCGTGATCACCGATCGCGCCATCTGCGTGCTGTCCACCAAGTTCTTCGACCGTGACGCGCCGACCTCGGTCTACGCCACCCACGCGCGGCGTACCCGGCTGGGGCCGCCGGAGTTCTCCGCGGGCACTGCCATCGAGCTCGGCGGGATGGTGTTCGAGATCGACGAGGAGTACGCCGCCGTGATCTCCGCCGCCGACGCCGAGATCTTCGCCCCCGAGACGCTGCCCCCCGACCCGTTGCCCGATCTATGACATCTCGGATTTTCCGGGCGGGCGAAATTTCCGGCGACACGATCCGGGACGGCTTCGCGACGTCGACACGGGTGCGGTTAGACTTCGCGAAGCGCTACTGGTGTCGTGCCGACGCCAGAGCCCCCAGACGCCAGCAGCCGCTGCATGAGGAGCCACTGACTTGTCCCGTCGTCTTTTCACCTCCGAGTCGGTCACAGAGGGCCACCCCGACAAGATCGCCGACCAGATCAGCGACGCGATCCTCGACGCCATGCTCAAGGGCGATCCCAAGAGCCGGGTCGCCGTCGAGACGATGATCACCACCGGTCAGGTTCACGTCGCCGGAGAGGTGACGACGGAGACCTACGTCGACATCCCCGGTCTCATCCGGGAGAAGATCCTCGAGATCGGCTACGACGCCTCGCACAAGGGCTTCGACGGCGCCTCCTGCGGCGTGTCGGTCTCCATCGGCGCGCAGTCGCCCGACATCGCCCAGGGCGTCGACGACGCCTACGAGAACCGCGAGGGCGAGGCCGACGACGAGCTCGACCGCCAGGGCGCGGGCGACCAGGGTCTGATGTTCGGCTACGCCTGCCGCGAGACCCCCGAGCTGATGCCGCTGCCGATCCAGCTCGCGCACCGCCTGGCCGAGCGCCTGTCGCAGGTCCGCAAGGACGGCACGGTCCCCTACCTGCGTCCCGACGGCAAGACCCAGGTCACCGTGGAGTACGACGGCGACCGGCCGGTCCGGCTGGACACCGTGGTCGTCTCCACCCAGCACGCGGCCGAGATCGACCTCAAGGAGATGCTCGCCCCCGACATCAAGGAGCACGTGGTCGACCCGGTCCTGGCCGGCCTGGAGCTCGACACCGAGGGCTACCGCCTGCTGGTCAACCCGACCGGCCGCTTCGAGATCGGCGGCCCCATGGGCGACGCCGGCCTGACCGGCCGCAAGATCATCGTCGACACCTACGGCGGCATGTCCCGCCACGGCGGCGGCGCCTTCTCCGGCAAGGACCCGTCCAAGGTCGACCGCTCGGCCGCCTACGCCATGCGCTGGGTCGCCAAGAACATCGTGGCCGCCGGCCTGGCCGACCGCGCCGAGGTCCAGGTCGCGTACGCCATCGGCAAGGCTCACCCGGTCGGCGTGTTCGTCGAGACCTTCGGCACCGAGAAGATCGAGATCGACAAGATCCAGGAAGCCGTGCTGAAGGTCTTCGACCTGCGCCCGGCCGCGATCATCCGTGACCTCGACCTGCTCCGCCCGATCTACTCGGGCACCTCCGCCTACGGTCACTTCGGCCGGGAGGGCTTCTCCTGGGAGTCCACCGACCGCGCCGACTCCCTGCGCGCCGCCGCCGGTCTCTGACCCGCGCCGTGTTCCACGACGGCCCCCGTGAACCTCCCACGGGGGCCGTCGCACGTCAGGCTCCCGCTGGAGCGCGGGTTTCGCCGGGGCGCGAGTCCTGCCGGGTCGCGGGTTCCGCCGGGGGCGCGGGTTCCGCGGACCCGCGGGTCTCGTCGGGCCGCGGGTCCAGCCGGGTTCCCGGGGGCGGCGTTTGACCCTCCTGCTGGAGGAGGTCGGATGCTGGATCCATGTTGAGCATCGGTGAGTTCGCGAACCTGACGGGTTTGAGCGTGAAGGCGCTGCACCACTACGACGAGAAGGGTGTCCTCGTCCCGGCCGAGGTCGACGACGGGTCACGCTACCGGCGCTACTCCGAGTCGCAGGTCCGTGCCGGGGCGACCGTCCGGGTCCTCCGTGACGCGGGCGTCCCCCTTCCCCGGATCGCGGACGCGCTGCGCGACGGCGACGTCGCGGGCACGCTCGCACGTCATCGCGAGGAGGTCCTGTCGCGACGGGCGGCGGAGGACGCCGCGCACACCGCGGCCGAGCTGGCCGTCACCGCCTATGCCGCCCCGGTGGACGTGACGAGGAGACGGGCCGCGGCGCAGCCGTACGTCGCGCGGGTTCTCCTGGTCGGTGTCGCCGACGACACCGACGCCGGCAACGAGCTCGCGAACGAGCTGTTCGGCGAGCTGTTCACGGCGTTGCACCGCGACGGCCTGGGCCCGGCGGGGCCGTTCTGGACGACGATCCAGGAGGGCCCAGGGCCCGAGACGGTGCGCCTGCTGTGCTGCTGGCCCACGCGGGAGCCGGTGCCGGAGGGCTGGGGCGGAGAGGGCGTCGTCACCGGGGAGCTGCCCGCGCGTACCGAGCTGGTGGCCTCGTGGCGTCCGGCCGGGAACGCGACCGTGCCGGAGGGGGTGGTGCACCCGGCCGTCGTGGGGCTGTTCGAGGCCGTCGCCGGGCTGGGCGTCGACCTGCGCGACGCGGAGATCCGCCAGCGCGTCGTCGGCACCGGCACCGGCACCGAAACCGACCCCGGGCAGGTAGCCGGTGAGGAGGCCGGTGAGGCCGGTCACGACGAGGACGACGTCACCGTCGAGGTCGCCGTCACCATCGGATCCTGACCGGCGCGTACCCCCGGCGGGGGTGAACGCGGGGCGGGGGCCGCTCTCAGGGGCGTGCCGTCGTGCCCCCGCGACCCGTAGCCGGTGCCCGTTCCGGCGCGGTGTCGGTCCACTGGCCGCCGAAGGTCATCCGCCTGCCCGGTGGTCATCGCCCCGGCCAGGTCCCTCAGCCCGTGGCCGTCGAGGTCGGCGGCACCGGCGGGGTAGGCGCCGCGCCGGGCGACGAAGGCCCACAGCACGTAGTCCCGGAGGCCCGCGGTCAGGGAGTCCGGGTCGGGCCCGAGGCCGCCGAGATCCGTCTTCGGGGTGGCGGGCCCGGTATCCCGCCCGGCGGGATCCCCGCCCGCGGCACCTGGTGGGTCGCCGGGCCCGGCCGGCGGGAGGGGGGCGCCCGCCGGACCCGCCGGGCCTTTCGGGTCTGACGGGCCGGTCCGGCCCGCCGGTGGGACGGCGCCACCGGTCATCACGCTCTCCTCCACGAACACGAGCCTGCGCAGCAGGTGGGTGTGGAAGCCGAAACCGGGTCCCGGGTGACCGGAGGTGGCGAGGAACACCTCCCACAGCGGACGCGGCAGGCAGCGGTGCAGCGCGCGGGCACCGGCCTGGTTCAGATGGATGCGGTACCCCTGCACCCAGTCGGCGGCCTCGCGCTCGCGCTCGTAGACCTGGACGTTCCGGACGTCCCCTCGGCGGCCTGGACGAGGCCGTCGTTCTCCGTGGTCGCCGAGGTGTTCGCTCCCTGCCGGACACCGTGGAACTCGGATGAAGTGGGCCGATACGAAAGAGGAGATCTGTGGTGCGTCCTTTTCCGCGCGCATCGGTTCAGCGGTGCTCGTCACCCTGTGGGCACTGATTCTGGAAGCGCCGCCCGTCGCCTTTCTGCCGCCTCGAACTCGTTGCGGATCAGAATGGTCGTTCGGGATGTCTTTGATGAGGTGAGGCGTCCGGCTGGAGGCCGGGTGTTCTGGAGAACCCTGGCGTGATCTTGCCGTCGTGTCACTCGGGAGGGGAGCCGTTCGGCGAACGACTCGGCCCCAGCCGCGGTGACCCCGGTAGAGCGGAGCCGGAACTGCGTCATGCGAGGGCTCCTGAGCTTGTCATCGACCCCTGGAGCCCGGAATTCGTGGCATCGCTGCCGAGGCGGTTCGAAGAGGTGATCGGGAAAACCGCCGACGCCAAGCTGCGGACGGCTCGGTTGCTCGCGATGCATGAGGGTGACGAGGCCGAAGCGCGGCGCCTGGGTTCGACCGGGGTGGATACGTACAAGGCTCTGCTGCGCATCGGTCACCTGTACCGCCAAGCGGATCCGAACCGGGTGGCCAAAGATCACGAGACCGCGCTGGAGCACCTCCGGCGACGGTGAGGCGGGTGCGCCGGTCAGCCGCCTTGAGGGGATGCCGGCGCGGTCCACGTACAAGATCGCGTCCGTGACGGAGCGCGGGGCATGTCCGCGGGGGCACGATGCTGACGGCGCTCGCCCTGGCGCGCCTCGGAGGCGTCGGCCCGCGCCGTGCCGGTGCTCCATCGGGTCGTGGCGCGGGTGGATCCGCGACCTCGTGATCTCGCCTCCGGGCAGGCCCTACCCCCCGTTCTCCACGGTGTAGGTGGTCTGGACGAAACCGGCGTCGTGGACCGTGGTGGAGCGGTGGACGAGGGGGATGTCCGCCTCCAGGGGGCCGAAGAGGGGCAGGCCGCTCCCGATCAGCACCGGGGCCGTGGTGACGGTCAGCTCGTTCACCAGCCCGGCGCGCAGGAACGAACGCACGACCTGGCCCCCGTCCGCGTAGACGCTCTTGGTGCCGCGCTCGGTCAGGGCCCGTACCAGCCCGTCGAGGTCGCGGTGGACGGTGACGCGGGGGTCGGCGCCCTCCTCCAGGCGGGTGCTGAGCACCGCCACGTGCATGCCGTCGTACGGCCAGTGCCCGGCACCGAAGGCGAGGGCGGTCTCGTAGGTGACGCGGCCCATCACGACGGTGTCGATCCCGGCGATGAACTCCCGGTAGCCCATGCCGCCGGCCTGTTCCCCCCGGCCGGTGAGCCAGCCGATGTCGCCGTCGGGGCGGGCGATGAACCCGTCCAGGCTGGTGCCGATGAACACCGAGACGGTGAACGGTGGCAGGGATGTCATGGTGTGGACCTCCTCGGTGGGTCGTCGGTGTGGTCGAGGGCGTCGAGGCCGTCGGGCCGGTGGACGCGCAGCAGATGGTCGATGTCGGTGTGCAGGGCGTGGACGAGGTCGCCCTCGCCGGTCAGGGCCCACAGGATGAGCGTGCCGTTGTAGGCGACCTGGACCGCACGGGCCAGCCGTACGGGATCGGCGTCGCCGGTCAGCCCGCCGGTGGCGACGGCCTCGGTGAGCAGGCCGGTGATCTCCTCCCGCATCCGGCGGGCCTGGGTGACGGCGTGCGCGCGGAACTCCGGATCGGTCAGGTCCAGCTGCAGGAACGCCAGGCCGTTGGCCGCCTCCTCGGGCGTCCGCATGGTCGAGGCCAGCTCGGTCAGGGCCTCCTGCAAGGCCGGCAGGGGAGCGTCGTGCCGCTGCCGTGCCCGCCGGAAGACCTCGCCCGTGCCGGAGGCGGACCATTCGGCGAAGGCCAGCAGCAGGCCGCGCTTGGACCCGAACCGCTGCACGAGCGCGGCCGGGGAGAGCCCGGCCTCGGCGGCGACGGCGGCCAGGGTCAGGCCCGCCGGGCCGTGACCGCCGATCGCCCGCCCCGCGGCCCGCAGGATCGCCTCGTCGCTGGTGGTGCGAGGCCGTGCCATGGCCCTCCTCCGGTCGGGTCCTCGTCCGTTCGTGAATGAGCATTCACGAACCCCGTCGTGAGGAGGCTACCGCTTCGGGAAGAGTTTGTAAAAGAACGTTCATTTACTAACGGACCCGGGACGCTCGTCCCTGTTCTGGGGCGTGCACAGGAGCCTCGCCCTGCCCTCGCCGGATCGTGCGGGGAGCCGGCCTTCGAGCGGGAGCGTGCGGGCGAGGCTCACCTGAGCCGCGGCGTCCGGGGGAGCCTCACCCCTTGCGGCGGAGTGTGCGGGTGAGGCTCACCCCTTGCGCCGGAGCGTGCGGTGGACGGTCACGCCGGTGAGGACCAGCGACCCGGCGGTCAGGAGGGCGGCCTCTGTCCACTGGAAGCGCCAGAACCGCGACGGCGGGTGGTGGTAGAGCGCGTAGCGGTAGCCCTTGCCGAACAGGCACCGTTCGTGGGCCTCCTGGTTCCGGCTGCTGCGACCGGCGTCCGGCGGGCGGAGACAGACCCCGGCCGGGGGAGCGGCCAGTTCCCTCCCTGAGGGGTCGACCCAGGCGCCGCTCACCAGCCGCGCGTCGGGGTCCGGCGGGACGGTGGTGCCCGACAGCACGGTCCGCACCGGCTCGGCGTAGTGCTCGCTCAGGCCGAACAGGGTGAACGTCGTCACGGAGACCACGGCCACCACCAGCGCCATCGCGGGCAGCGTGCGCCGCAGCAGCGCCCCGGCCGCCGTGCCCGCCGTGAAGGCGTACAGCCACCACGCCGCAGGGGCGACGCCCACCATGTTGAAGACGCCGACGTTGCCGAAGACGTCCTGCCGGAAGACCGGCCGCCACAGGCTGATCATCAACGACGTCAGCAGCCCGGCGACGACCACCAGGGTGCCGAGCACGGCGAGCTTGACGGTCAGCCAGCGGCGCACGGAGACCGACTGGGTCCAGGCCAGCCGGTACGTGCCGCGCTCGTACTCACGGCCCAGCAGCGGCGCGCCCCAGAACGCGCCGATCAGCGCGGGGGCGACGATCGGCATCCAGCCGAAGATCGAGTACACGGTGTCGTGGCGTTCGCCGAGGGCTCTGGCCAGGTCCCAGCACGTGGCGGCCGTTCCCGGGCAGCCGGGTGGCGCGTGCTCGGAGATGTGGAGCCCGGCCTCCACCGCCGAGCCCAGCAGGAGCAGGCCGAGCGCGGCGAGCAGCGCGCCGGTGACGAGGATCTGCGCCCGGTGCTGGCGCCAGGTCGTCCAGATCACGCCCTCACCTCCGCGGGAGCGGGGAGCGCGGCCGCGTCGGGGCTGCGCAGGTAGGCCATCACCAGCTCCTCCAGGTCGGCGGGACGGGCGCTCCAGCGCGGGTCGAGCACGGACGCGCCCCGCACCAGCAGCCGGGTCCGCGTGCCGGTGCGGCTCGCCTCGACCACCCGGCTCCCGGCCGGTGGGGTGCCGGCCCCGGCCGGTCCGGTCAGCACCAGGTGGTCGGCGAGCAGGTCGTCGATGTCCCCGCTGACCTGCACCCGGCCGCCGTTGATCACGATGAGCCAGTCACAGGTGTCGCGCAGGTCGGCGACGACGTGGGAGGAGAGCAGGACCGTCAGCGGCTGCTCGGCGACCGCGGTCATCAGGACGCGCATGACGTCGTGCCGGGCCAGCGGGTCGAGGTTGGCCAGCGGCTCGTCCAGGACCAGCAGACCCGGACGCCGGGCCAGCGCGACGGTGAGCGCGACCTGTGCCTGCTGCCCGCCCGAGAGCCCGGAGACCCTGCGCTCCAGCGGGACGCCCAGCCCCTCCAGGCGGGCGACGGCGTAGGCGTCGTCCCAGGTGGGGTTGAGCCTGCGTCCGAAGGCGAGCATCTCGGCGACCGTGAAGGCGTCGTACAGCGGCTTGTCCTGGGCCATGAAGGCCACCTGGCCCGCGACGGAGATCGTCCCGGCGTCCGGGGCCAGCAGCCCGACGACCGCGTGCATCAGCGTGGTCTTGCCCGCCCCGTTGGGACCCAGCAGGGCCGCGACCCGGCCCGGCGGGACGGCCAGCGAGCAGTCGCGCAGCGCCCAGGTGCGGCGGTAGCGGACCCCCAGGCCGGTCGTTCGCAGTGCGTCGGTCACGCTATGCCCTCCCGGAGGCGGCCGGCCAGCGCCGTGGCGAACAGCGCCTCCATGTCGTCACGGTCGAGACCGGCCGCGTGCGCCCGCCCCACCCATTCCTCCAGGTCCCGGTGCAGGGCGGCGTGGTCGGCCAGCCGGGCGCCGCCGATCGAGCGCTGGACGAAGGTGCCCTGCCCCGGCCTGCCCGTCACCAGCCCCTCGCGCTCCAGCTCGCGGTAGGCCTTGAGCACGGTGTTGGGATTGATCGTCAGCGCCTCGACGACCTCCCGCGCGGTGGGCAGCCGGTCGCCGGGCCGCAGCGTGCCCAGCCGGAGGGCCTGTTTGACCTGGTGGACGAGCTGGAGGTACGTCGACACCCCCGATCCGCGGTCCAGATGGAATTCGATCACACAAACCACCTTTTCACTATATGAATAGTTGAATGGTGTTGGAGGCGATCTTCTTTGTCAACACGTCCGGGTCCCGCCGGCCGCGGTCCGGGCCGGCACCGGCCGGGACCCTCCGGAGGTCGCGGGCCGGGACCGCGGGGGTTCCGGGACCTCCGGGATCCCCGGGCGGCGCGCCGGACGTGGGGTGCCCTCCCGTCCCCGTCGTGGTCCCACCCGTTCCCCCGTCGTCCCGTCCCCGTTCTCAGGCGAGGAGGGCGGGGCGTGCGACGTGACCTGACCGGCGCGGCCGGAGACTAGGATTCGGGATCGTCCCGCGTTCCCCTCTCCACCCGAAGGACCCGCAGGTGCCCCACCCCGAAGGACCGGCAGGCGCTCGGTGACCTACGCCGGCCCGACAGCGGACGACGGCGCGTTGCTGCCGCTCGACGCCGTACGCGAGCGCCCGGCGGTCGCAGTCCCGGTGGGCGGCGCGGGCCTGCTGGAGCTCGACGCGGCCCGTGCGACCCGGGGCGTGCCGGAGCTGGCCGCGGCCTCGCCGGTCGCGCGGGTCCTCGTGGACACGCCGCTGCCGCACCTCGACCGGCCGTTCGACTACCTCGTCCCGGCGCCGCTGGACGCCACCGCGGTGCCGGGCTGCCGGGTCCGGGTCCGGTTCGCCGGCAAGCTGGTCGACGGCTTCCTGCTGGAACGCGCGGAGACCACCGACCACCAGGGCAAGCTGGCCCGCCTGGAGAGGGTCGTCTCGGCCGAGCAGGTGCTCACCCCGGAGATCGCCGCGCTGGCCCGCGCGGTGGCCGACCGCTACGCCGGGACCATGGCCGACGTGCTGCGCCTGGCCGTCCCGCCCCGGCACGCCAGGGTGGAGGCCGAAGATCACGACACGCCCGGGACGCATCCCGGGCCGAAAATCACACCGGGATCCGGTCCGGACTCCGGGGCGGATCCGGCACGAGCTCCCGGACCGTCCCCGGACCCCGCCCCGGGCGAGCGTCCCGGCCCCACGCCGGTGAACCCCGACCCGGGCCCTGCTCCGGGATCGGCATCGGGAGCGACCTCGGACTCGGTCCCGGACTCGGTCCGGGGCGCGTCCGGCGTGGACGGGGTCACCGGCCGGGCCGAGGCCCCCACCGGCGCGCCCGCCCTCCCGGAGGAGGCCGGACCCGGGCCGTGGGCCGACTACCGGGAGGGGGAGGCGTTCCTGGCGGCGCTGGCCCGGGGGGACTCGCCCCGGGCAGTGTGGACCGCCCTGCCCGGGACCACCGAGCACGGCCCGCAGTGGCCGGAGGCGGTCGCGGTGGCCGTACGGGAGGTCCTGCGAGGGGGCAGGGGGGCCCTGGTGGTCCTTCCCGACGGGAAGGACGTCACCCTGGCCGACGCCGCGCTGAGCGCGGCCCTGGGGCCCGGCGCGCACGTGGCGCTGACGGCCGACCTCGGGCCCGCCGAGCGCTACCGCCGGTGGCTGCGCGCGCTCAGGGGCCGGGTACGGGTCGTCGTGGGCACCAGGGGGGCGGCGTTCGCCCCGGTCGCCGACCTGGGGCTGGCGGTCGTCTGGGACGACGGCGACGACCTGCACTCCGAGCGGCTCGCCCCGTACCCGCACGCCAGGGAGGTCCTGGCGCTGCGCGCGCACCAGGCGCGCGCCGGCCTGCTCATCGGGGGTCACGCCCGCACGGCGGAGGCCACCCGGCTCATCGCGGCCGGCTGGGCCGGGCCCGTCGTCGCGGCGCGCGCCACGGTCCGGGCCAGGGCGCCCAAGGTCCGGCCGGCCGGGGAGGACGCGGAGCTGGCCAGGGACGAGGCCGCCAGGGCCGCCCGGCTGCCCAGCCTGGCCTGGCGGACCCTGCGCGCCGGGCTGGAGACGGGTCCGGTGCTGGTGCAGGTCCCCCGGCGGGGGTACCTGCCCGCGCTGGCCTGCCAGAGCTGCCGGGCGCCCGCGCGCTGCGGGCACTGCGGCGGGCCGTTCGCGCTGCGCGCCGGTCACGTGTCGCCCTACTGCCGCTGGTGCGGCCGGATCGCGGCGGACTGGCGCTGCCCCTCCTGCGGCGGGGGCCGGGTGCGGGCCCAGGTGGTCGGTGCCCGCCGCACCGCCGAGGAGCTGGGCCGGGCCTTCCCCTCGGTGCCGGTGAAGACCTCCGGCAGGGACGGGGTGCTCGCCACGGTCGGGCCGGGCCGGGCCCTGGTGGTGGCCACGCCCGGGGCCGAGCCGGTGCCCCGGGGCGGGTACGCCGCGGCGGTGCTGCTGGACGGCTGGGCGCTGCTGGGCCGTCCCGACCTGCGGGCCGCCGAGGAGACGCTGCGGCGGTGGATGAACGCGGCGGCGCTGCTGCGGCCCTCGGCCGAGCTGGTCGTGCTCGCCGACTCCTCGCTGCCCTCGGTGCAGGCGCTGCTGCGCTGGGACCCGGTCACCCACGCCGAGCGGGAACTGGCCGACAGGACAGAACTCGGTTTCCCCCCCGCGGTGAAAATGGCGACGCTCACCGGATCCCCCGGGGCGGTCAGGGAAATGCTCGGGGAGATCACCCTGCCCCCCGAGGCCCAGGTGCTCGGCCCCGTCCCCGTGACCTCCTCCAGAGGCGATCACGTGCGGGAACGCGCCATGGTGCGGATCGCGCCGGACCTCGGACCGGCGCTCGCGGCGGCCCTGAAAGGGGCCGTCGGGGTGCGCTCCGCGCGCAAGGCTCCGGAGGTGGTCAAGGTATGCATTGACCCCCTCGACGTGATTTGAGGTTTTTCCCCGATTCGCGGTGCTGGCAGTAAGCCGTTAATTTTCCCCTGTGTCGATCGAATGGGTGAATCGGGCCGTAGACGACCTGCGCGCGTGGGGGCGTGCGCACGGCCTCGACGTTGACGTGGACGAGGTGCGGCTGCTCTGCGACTACGCCAGCGACTATCTGGACGTGAACGAGCTGGGTGACTTCACGCCCGTCGCCTTCGAGGAACTGCTGCTCAACATCTACCCGCGCAAGGTCATCGCCCCTCCGGAGAGCGCCGCCGAGACGGTCGCCGCCGCCCGTACCCTGGTCGACTTCCTGCTCGCCACCGAGGAGATCGGCGGCAAGATGGCCGTCCGGATGCGCGCCGTGCTCGACCGGATCGAACCCGAGATGCCCATCGCCCTCGCCGACACCTCCCGGTTCGGCATGGCCAAGAGCCTGTTCAGCGCGATGGGCGCCGACTCCCTGGAACAGGACGCGGTCCTGTCGGTCTCGGCGGTGCAGGAGGAGCCCGCCGTAGAGCACTGCGAGTGCCCCGGCTGCTCGCCGCTGCCCCCGGTACGGCTGGCGCCCCACGAGACCCTCGCCGCGAGCGTGCCGCGGGTGCCGCTGCTGACCGACGCGCGCAGGCTGGTGCAGTGGATGCTCGCCGGGGGCCGCACCCCGACCGTCAAGGGGCGCCTGCGGGTCCGCGACGCCGCCGAGGCGGCCGCCCAGCTCGCCGTGGCCGACCCGGGCCTGCTGTGGGACCTGGCGGTGCACACCGGACTGGTCGAGGTCGAGGGCACCACGATCTTCGAGGGCGAGGACCTCGACCCGCTCGAGGTCTGGGCCGCGACCGTGGAGTTCGTCGTGGACAGGGACACCGGCGGCGCGGTGACCGGCCACGTCTCGCTCGACGAGGAGCTCTACGGCCTGTGCGACATGCTCTACCGCCTCCAGGCGCCCGTGCCGGTCCCGCTGGTCGGCGACTACCTGGAGGAGATCGGCCTGGCCGAGGAGGGCGAGGGCGAGATCGACGTCCCCGAGGCCGTACGGCGGCTGGCCTACTGCGGGATCGCCGAGCCCGGCACCGAGACCCTGCGGCTCACCCCGCTGGCCCTGTGGGGGCTGCGCGAGCTCTACACCGACCTGGGCATCGAGGCGCCCGAGGCGGCCGACCTGAGCGCCGCCGACGCGCCCGAGCTCATCGAGGGACTGCTGTCGGGGATGCCCGCCGAGGCGGCCGAGGCCGACATCGAGGGCTGGCTGGGAGGCAGGACCCCGGCGCGGGCCGCCACCGAGCTGCTGGGCTCGGTCTCCGGCGCGCCCGCGGCCGCCAGGGGCGTCGCGGTGACGATCGTCGACCGTCTCGGCCCCGAGGCCGAGGAGGCCGTACGCGCCTTCCTGGAGGACTCCGAGCTGCGCCCGCACGCCATCCACTGGCTGACCGCGCGCGGCCTGTCCGCGCCCGCCCTGACCCAGCAGGAGGCGCTGTGGATGAGCGTGGACATGCTGGCCCTGGCGATGCCCGCGGCCGAGGAGGACCCCGAGACGTTCGCCGAGAACATGTCGGCCTCCGGCCCCGCCTCGCAGGTGATCGAGGAGATGTGGCGGGTCGACCACCCCGACGTCGTCGACGTCCTTGAGCTGCTCGGACGCTCGCTGAGGGACCGCGACACGGCCAAGGCGGCCCGCAAGGCGGCGTTCAAGGCACGTTCCCGCGCCATCGGCTGAGCCGTGTATGCGTGAGGCGCGAGTGCAGTAAGTTTCACGGGTGGCAAAGAGCGGGAACAGTGGGAACGTCTTCGACATCGGCGAGCTCCGCAGGCTGGTCGACGAGCTGGGAGCGGCGCCCCGCGAGCTGCGGGCGGCCGTCCTGGAGGAGTCCGTCACCGCTCCACGCTGCGACTGCGCCGCGCGCGGCGACGCGCTGAGCTTCCCGCCGGTCGACCTGGCCCCGGACGCCGAGCTGGCCGAGGCCGTGCTCCGGGTGCCGCTGGTGGTCGACGCCCGGCGGGTGGCCGCGTGGACCGGCGCCCGCGCGGTGACCCCCGAGGGCCTGCTGCCCGACCCGTTCGCGCCGTGCGAGGAGCTCGGCCTGCCGGGCCCGGCGCGGCTGCACCTGCTCTGGGTGGTCGCGGTCAACACCGGCATGCTCCGCATCGCCCGCGGCCGGGTCGTGCCCGGCCCGCTGACGCTCTCGCCGGACCTGCCGCCCGGGACGCTGCTGGAGTTCTGGGACGGCGTGGTCATGGACGTCCTGGACCGTGCCGACGACGACCTGACCGGCTCCGAGCTGATCGACGACCACCTGGCCGAGATGCTCGCCACGCTGTACGCGGTGCGCGAGGGCCTGTCGGCCGCGACCCTGGTCAAGGGCATCCTGCAGTCCCACCAGGTGGCCTGCGGGGCCCGGCCGGCCCAGATGCGCGGGCTGGCCGCCGCGCTCCCGGCCCAGCTGGAGTCGGCGCTGGAGCTGCTGGCCTACTGCGGGCTGGTCGAGACGTCCCGGGCCGGGTGGCCCCGGCTGACCCCGCTCGGCATGTGGGCCGTGCGCCAGGACCTGATGCGGGAGGGCCACGACGCGCCGACGGGCGCCGAGGCCGCGGTCTTCGCCGACCTCGGCGCGGCCGAGCTGGTCGAGGCGATCATGAAGGGGGCCGCCGCCCCCAGCGCCGTCACCGTCTGGCTGGAGTCGCGCCACCCCGAGGCCGCCGCCCGCGAGCTCGTCAAGGTCGCCGCCTCGGGCACGGCCGGGCGACGCGGAGCGGTCGGCACGATCCTGGAGGAGCTCGGCCCCGAGGCCGAGGCCCCGCTGCGGGAGGCGCTGTCGGAGCCCGCCATGTGGCGCTACGCCGCCTCCTGGCTGCACATCCGGGACCTGCCCGCGCCCGCGCTCACGCCCGCCGACAACACCTGGCTGGCCGTCGACTCGCTCGCCTCGCTGCTGGAGAACGGCGACGCCTCCGAGGCGATCTGCGAGTTCGACGCGCTCGAACCCGGCGAGGACCTGCTGCGCGTGGTCGAGGAGATGGCCCTGGTGGACCACCCCGACACGATCGCCGTCCTGGACCTGCTGGGCTCCCGGCACACCGACGCCGCGGTGGCCAAGTCCGCCCGCAAGGCCGCCATGAAGGCCCGCTCCCGCTGACCCGGCCAGGTGGCCCGGGCAGGGCGGCCGTCGCCCTTAGACTGGGGTGATCCCCTGAAGCGTGAGGAGACCCCTGTTGGCCATCCAGCCGATCCGCCTCTTCGGCGACCCGGTGCTGCGCACTCCGGCCGAGCCGGTCAAGGACTTCGACAAGGAACTGCGCAAGCTCGTCAAGGACCTCACCGACACGATGATGGACGCCCCCGGGGCCGGGCTAGCGGCACCGCAGATCGGGGTCGGCCTGCGGGTCTTCACCTACTACGTGGACGACCAGCTCGGGCACCTGATCAACCCCGACCTGAACCTGTCGGACGAGTGCGACGAGGAGGGCGAGGAGGGCTGCCTGTCCTTCCCGGGCCTGTCCTTTCCCACCCCCCGCGCGATCCGGGCCGTGGCGACCGGTTTCGACATGCACGGTGAGCCGGTGACCCTGGAGGGCACCGACCTGATGGCCCGCTGCTTCCAGCACGAGACCGACCACCTGGACGGCGTGCTCTTCATCGACCGGATGGACGCGGCGCAGCGCAAGCTCGCCATGAAGGCGATCCGCGAGGCTCCCTGGAGCGGCCTGTCGGCCCCCGCGTTCAAGTTCTCCCCGCACCCCACCCAAGGGAAGGCTCTGTAGGAACCTTGCGTTTGGTCTTCGCCGGAACCCCGGACACCGCACTGCCCGCGCTGCGGGCCCTGATCGACTCGCCGCGCCACGACGTCGTCGCCGTCGTCACCCGTCCGGACGCCCAGGCGGGCCGGGGACGCAGGGTGCACCCGAGCCCCGTCGCCGAGCTCGCCGGGCAGGCGGGCATCGAGGTGCTCAAGCCGCCCAAGGCGGGCGACCCCGCCTTCCTGGAGCGGCTCCGCGAGCTCGCCCCCGACTGCTGCCCGGTGGTCGCCTACGGCGCGCTGCTGCCCCAGTCGGCCCTGGACGTCCCCGCGCACGGCTGGGTCAACCTGCACTTCTCGCTGCTGCCCGCCTGGCGCGGCGCGGCACCGGTGCAGCACGCCGTGCTGCACGGCGACGCCATCACCGGCGCGACCACCTTCCGGATCGTCAAGGAGCTGGACGCGGGCCCGGTCTACGGCGTCCTCACCGAGGAGATCCGCCCCGCCGACACCGCGGGCGGGCTGCTGGCCAGGCTCGCCGAGTCCGGCGCGGGACTGCTGGCGGCCACCCTCGACGGGATCGAGGACGGCAAGCTGGAGGCCGTACCGCAGCCCGCCGAGGGGGTGAGCCTCGCCCCGAAGATCAACGTGGAGGACGCCAGGGTGGACTGGTCGGCGCCCGCCATGCGGGTCGACCGTCTCGTCCGGGCCTGCACCCCCACGCCGGGCGCGTGGACGGAGTTCCGCGACCTGCGGATCAAGCTCGGCCCGGTACGGCCGGTTCCCGACGCGCCGGGCCTGGAGCCCGGCCGGATCGCGGCGTCCAAGAACTCCGTGCTGGTCGGCACCGCGACCTACCCGGTCGAGCTGGGCGAGGTGCAGCCGCAGGGCAAGCGCCCGATGGGGGCGGGGGAGTGGGCCCGCGGCGTGCGGCTCACCGACGAGGATCGGCTGGCCTGAAGATCATGAGCAGTGGTGGCAACGGCCGTGACGCGCCACGCGGTCACGGCCAGGGCGGCGATCGGCGCCGGACCCGGCGCCCCGGACAGGGACAGGCGCAGGGCCAGGGTCAAGGGCAGGGCCAGGGCCAGGGCCAGGGCCAGGGTCGCGGCAGGGATGGCGGCAGGGGTGGCAGACCGCCCAGGCCGGTCCGCGACGAGGCGCGCAACACCGCCTACGACCTGATGCGCGCCGTCGACGAGCGGGACGCGTACGCGAACCTGCTGATGCCCGCGCTGCTGCGCGAGCGCCGCCTGTCCGGGCGCGACGCGGGCCTGGCCACCGAGCTGGCCTACGGCACCCTGCGCGGCCTGGGCACCTACGACGAGATCATCGCGGCCTGCAGCGACCGGGCGCCGGAGCAGGTGGACCCGCCGCTGCTCGACGCCGTCCGCCTGGGGGTGCACCAGCTCCTGCGCACCCGGGTGCCCCCGCACGCCGCCGTCGGCACCACCGTCGACCTGGTCCGGCTGCGGGTCGGCATCGGCGCCTCCAAGTACGCCAACGCCGTGCTGCGCAAGGTCTCCACCCGCTCCCTGGAGCAGTGGATCCCGATCGTGGCCCCCGATCCCGCCGACGACCCGGTCGGCCATCTGGCGGTCGCCCACAGCCATCCCCGGTGGATCGTGGACGCGCTGCGCGACGCCGTGGGCGGCGACTTCGACGAGACGGCCGCCCTGCTCGCCGCGGACAACGAGCGTCCCCGGGTGACGCTGGTCTCCCGACCGGGCCGTTCCTCGACCGAGGAGCTGCTCGCCGCGGGTGCCGAGCCCGCCCGCTACTCCCGCTACGCCGCCTACCTGCCCGAGGGCGATCCCGGGTCGATCCTCGCGGTGGCCGAGTCGCGCGCCGCCGTGCAGGACGAGGCCAGCCAGCTCGTCGCGCTGGCCCTGACCCGGGTCCCGGTGCGCGGTGCCGACTCCCGCTGGCTCGACCTGTGCGCGGGGCCCGGCGGCAAGGCCGGGCTGCTCGACGCCCTCGCGTCCGACGGCGACGAGGCGGGCCTGCCGGCGACCTCCCCCGATCCGGGGGCGGACGGCGGCACAGACGGCACAGGTGGCACAGACGGCACGGGCGGCGACGGGCCGGTGGCCTTCGGCGGCGGGGCGCACCTGCTGGCCAACGAGCTGCAGTACCACCGGGCGCGGCTGGTACGCCAGACGACCCGGCGGGCCGCGGTCGTCACCGCGGACGGGACCCGGCCCGCCTGGCGGCCCGGGGTCTTCGACCGGGTCATGCTGGACGCCCCCTGCACCGGCCTGGGCGCGCTGCGCCGGCGCCCCGAGGCCCGCTGGCGCCGCGATCCGCGGAGCCTGCCCGAGCTGACCGCGCTCCAGCGCGGCCTGCTGACCTCCGCGCTGGAGGCCGTCCGCCCCGGTGGCGTCGTGGCGTACGTGACGTGCTCGCCGCACCTGGCCGAGACCGTCGCAGTGGTCGGCGACGTGCTGCGCCGCCGCGACGACGTGGAGGCGTTGGACGCCCGCGCGTACCTTCCCGAGGTCACCGAGGGGCTGGGCGAGGGGCCGTACGCGCGGTTCTGGCCGCACCGGCACGGCACCGACGCGATGTTCCTCGCCCTGCTGCGCCGTCACTGAGCCGTCGCCGAGCCGTCGTGCGCCGTCGTGCGCCGTCACTGAGCCGTCGTCGCTCCTCCGCCGGGTCCCGGCGGAGGAGCGGACCGGCCGGACGGCGTGATCGTGGCCCGCCGTGGTCCCGGGTGCGGCCGGGGAATCCCGGGAGGGCCACGGCCGTTGTCGCCGGTACGGGACCCGACCGGGGCCCGTCCGGACGAGACGCGCCGTACCCGGCCAGCGAAGACGACGCTCCTTCACGGAAGGGGTCTGTCATGGCCTGGGTCCTGGTCGTCGTCGCCGGTCTGTTCGAGGTCGTCATGGCCTACTCGCTCAAGCTCAGCGACGGGTTCTCCGTACCGCTGCCGGCCGCGGGCTTCGTCGTCTCCGCCGTCGTCAGCTTCGGTCTTCTCGCGCTCGCCCTGAGAAGCCTCGACGTGGGGACGGCCTACGCCGTCTGGACGGGCATCGGGGCCGTCGGCACCGCCGCGCTGGGCATGATCCTCCTGGGCGAGAACGCCTCCCCCCTCAAGATCGCTTCGATCCTCCTCATCCTCTGCGGCGTCGTCGGCCTCAATCTGGCGGGCGGCGGTCACTGAGCGGCCCCGCCGCGCCCGCGACCCGGCCCCGCCGGGACCGGCCGGAGCGGGCCCGACGCCGGGGTGAGCCCGAGCCGGGCCGAACGTGCGAGGTCCGGGCCGGAACCGGACCGGACCTCGTGCCGGAACCGGACCGGGACGGACCTGCCGGGTCCCGGCCGGAGCCGGGTGCGTCCGGCCGGGTCCCGGGCGGAGCGGGAGGCGGGGGACCCATAGAATCGGCGCATCATGGCCGTACAGATCTCGCCCAGCATCCTGTCCGCCGACTTCGCCCGCCTCGCCGAGGCGGCCGCGGCGGTCCCCAACGCCGACTGGCTGCACGTGGACGTCATGGACAACCACTTCGTGCCCAACCTGACCCTCGGGCTGCCGGTCGTCGAGTCCCTGCTCAAGGCGACCTCGACGCCGCTCGACTGCCACCTCATGATCGAGGACCCGGACCGCTGGGCCCCCTCCTACGCCGAGGCCGGGGCCGGGAGCGTCACCGTCCACGCCGAGGCCGCCAAGGCCCCGGTGCGCACGCTGCGCCAGATCCGCGGCGCCGGCGCCCGGGCCGGCCTGGCGCTCAACCCGGCCACCCCGGTCGAGCCGTACGAGGACCTGCTCGGCGAGCTCGACATGCTGCTGCTGATGACCGTCGACCCCGGTTTCGGCGGGCAGAAGTTCCTCGACGTGGTCCTGCCCAAGATCCGCCGGACCCGCGAGCTGCTCGACCGGCACGGCGGGCAGGTCTGGCTCCAGGTGGACGGCGGCGTCTCCGAGACGACGATCGAACGCTGCGCCGAGGCGGGCGCCGACGTGTTCGTGGCGGGCAACGCCGTCTACGGCGCCGAGGACCCGGCCCGCGCGGTCGACGCCCTGCGCTCCCTGGCGAAGGGCCGCTGACCCCGGTCGTCCCGGGACACCCGCAAGGCCCCCGGTGACGCCGCAAGCCCCCGGTGGCACTGAACCCCCGGCGACGCCGCAAGGCCCTCCGGCGACGCCGCAAGCCCCCGGGTAACGTCCGGAAGACCACGGTGACGCCCGCAGGACCCCGGTGACGCCGAAAGGCCGCCTCCCCTGTCGGAAGGCGGCCTTTCGCGAAGGCCTCGCCGCCCCGGAGGGCGGGACGGCCGGAGGGCTATCCGCTCACGGCTGCAGGGCCGGGTCCAGCACCACGTCCTCGCCGTGCACGGTCGGCTGCTCGGGGAAGTGGCAGGCGGTCAGGTGACCCGCCGCGTTGCCCTCCAGCCTGACCAGCGGGGGCTCCTCGACCGCGCACTTCTCCTGGGCCTTCCAGCAGCGGGTGCGGAAGTGGCAGCCGGACGGCGGGTTGATCGGGGAGGGCACGTCCCCGGCCAGCCGGATGCGCTCGCGCGGCACCTCGTCCTCCAGCACCTCGGGCACCGCCGACAGCAGCGCGTGCGTGTAGGGGTGGCGGGGGCGCTCGTACAGGGAGGCGCGGTCGGCGATCTCCACGATCTTGCCGAGGTACATGACCGCGACCCGCTGGGAGAAGTGCCGCACGATCGCCAGGTCGTGCGCGATGAACAGGAACGCGATCCCCATGTCCCGCTGGAGCTGCTGGAGCAGGTTGACGACCTGGGCCTGGATGGAGACGTCCAGGGCCGAGACCGGCTCGTCCGCGATGATCAGCCGGGGGTTCAGGGCGAGCGCGCGGGCCACCCCGATGCGCTGGCGCTGGCCGCCGGAGAACTCGTGCGGGAACCGGTTGTAGTGCTCGGGGTTGAGCCCGACGATCTCCAGGAGCTCCTGGACGCGCCTGGTCCTGCCGCCCGGCGGGTCGATGCCGTTGATCTCCATCGGGCCGCCGACGATGGTGCCCACGGTGTGCCGCGGGTTGAGCGACGAGTACGGGTCCTGGAAGATCATCTGGATCTCGGGGCGGATCGGCTTCAGCTCCTTGCGCCCGGCGTGCCCGATCTCCCGCCCGGCGTAGCGGATGCTGCCCTCGGTGGGCTCCAGCAGGCGGGCGGCCAGCCGTCCGGCCGTGGACTTGCCGCAGCCGGACTCGCCGACCAGGCCGAGCGTCTCCCCGCGGTGCACGGTCAGGTCGATGCCGTCCACCGCGTGGACCTTGCCGACCTGCCGTTTGAAGACGACACCGCCCATCACCGGGAAGTGCTTCTTCAGCCCGGACAGCTCCAGCAGCGCCTCGCCGCGGGGTTCGCCGGTCGTCTCGGTCATTTCACGATCTCCCGCTTCTGGGCGAGGGTCAGGTAGCACGCGTCGCCGTGGCCGCGGTGCGGGGACAGCTCGGGCCGCTCGGAACGGCACAGCTCGGGACCGGCCAGTTCCTTGTAGTCGCACCGGGGATGGAAGGGACAGCCCGGCGGGACGTTGAGCAGGCTGGGCGGGGTGCCGCGGACCGGCCGCAGCGGCACGTCCACCGGGCCGCTCAGCCGGGGCATGGAGGCCATCAGGCCCCAGGTGTAGGGGTGGCGGGGCTCGTGCAGGACCTCCCGCACGGTGCCGCGCTCCACCGCCCGCCCGGCGTACATCACCAGCACCTCGTGCGCGGTGTTGGCGACCACGCCGAGGTCGTGGGTGATCAGGATGATCGAGGTGCCCTCCTGGTCCTGGAGCTCCTTGAGCAGGTCCAGGATCTGGGCCTGCACGGTCACGTCCAGCGCGGTGGTGGGCTCGTCGGCGATCAGCAGGTCGGGGTCGCACACCAGCGCCATCGCGATCATCGCGCGCTGCCGCATGCCGCCGGAGAACTGGTGGGGGTAGTCGTCGACCCGGGTCCTCGGCTGCGGGATGCCGACCCGCGTCAGCATCTCGATCGCGCGGGCCCTGGCCTCGCCCCGGCTCGCGCCGGTGTGCTTGCGGTAGACCTCGGAGATCTGCTTGCCGATGGTGTGGTACGGCGAGAGCGAGGTCAGCGGGTCCTGGAAGATCATCGCGACCTTGTTGCCGCGCAGCCTCTCCATGGTGGACCGCGAGGCGCCGATCAGCTCCTCGCCGTCCAGCCGGATCTCTCCGCCGATCTGCGTGGTCTCCGGGTTGTGCAGGCCGAGCACGGTCAGGTTGGTCACCGACTTGCCGGACCCGGACTCGCCGACGATGCCCAGCGTGGTGCCCTTCTCCACGTCGAAGGAGAGCCCGCCCACCGCGTGGACGACGCCGTCCTCGGTGTGGAAGTCGACGGTCAGGTCACGGACCGAGAGGAACGGGTTCGACACTTTCTTCAGAACTCCTAACCCAGCCGCACGCGGGGGTCGATGAAGGCGTACAGGACGTCGACGACGATGTTGAAGAAGACGATCGCCCCGGCCGCCACGAGCACCGTTCCCATCAGCATGGGCAGGTCCGAGGTGTCCACCGCCTTGAGCGAGAGGCGCCCGAGCCCCTGCAGGCCGAAGGTGGTCTCGGTGATGATGGCCCCGCCGATCAGCGTGCCGAGGTCCACGCCGAAGATGGTGATGATGGGGGTCAGGGTACCTCGCAGGGCGAACCTCATCACCACGCTCCGGCCGGACATGCCCTTGGCCCGCGCGGTGCGGACGTAGTCCTCGCCGAGCTGCTCGACCATGGTCGAGCGCGTCATGCGGGTGTAGTTGGCGGTGAAGATGACCGCCAGCACCAGCCAGGGCAGCAGCAGCCCACCGGCCCAGGCGATCGGGTTCTCGGTGAACGGCAGGTACTTGGGCTGGGCGAGGATCTGGCCCTTGTAGACGAGGAAGTACAGCGCGAGCGTGCCGATGAAGTAGATCTGCACGGAGGCGCCGATCAGGGAGGCCACGCTGGCGATCTTGTCCAGCGGCTTGCCCTGGCGCAGCGCGGCGACGATGCCGGTCAGGACGCCGAAGACCAGGAAGATGGCCGCGGCGCCGACGGTGAGGGAGACGGTGACCGGGAGCCGGTCCAGGATCGTCTCGAACACCGGCTCGCGGTTGACGAACGAGTACCCCAGGCAGGGGGCCGGGCAGCTGCCCAGTCCCTCGTACTCGCGGCCGACGAAGATGCCGGCCAGCCAGGCCACGAACTGGGCGAACAGCGGCTGGTCCAGTCCCAGGTTGCGCCGCGCCTGCTCCAGCAGGTCGGGCGGGCACACCTTGCCGCAGGCGAGCCTCGCGGGGTCGGCGGGCACCGCGAAGAAGAGGAAGAAGGTCACCGCGGAGATGATCACGAGGGTGACCACGGCGCCGAGCGTACGGCGAGTGATGAATGGAAGCATTGCCTGTTTCCCGAGATGACTGGGACCGCTGTGGGGGGCCGTGCGGCCCCTGGCCGCGGCCCCGCGGGAGGGTCGGTCTCCCCTCCCGCGGGGCCGCGGCCGTCGGTGTCTCCTACGGCTTCGCGAGCGTCACGGCTTCACGAAGATCTGGTTCGGCGGGACGACCCACTGCTGCGGGTCGATCTCCACGCCGCCCACCTTGGAGCCGTGCAGGGTGTTGGCGATCCTGTTCTCGGCGACGACCAGCGGGGTGATGGTCTCCTGGATCTTCCTGTCGAGCGCCATCCACGCCTTGTTCTGGGCGTCGATGTCGGTCATCGCCATGATCTCCTCCATCTCCTTGGTCAGCGCCTCGTCCTTCAGGTGCGAGTAGTTCGGCGCTCCGTCGGCCACCGGGCCGAAGATGACGGGCATCACGGTCGAGCCGGACGGCCAGTCGGCACCCCAGCCGCCCCAGTAGATGTCGAACTCGTTCTCGATCTTGCCGATCGAGTCGTAGTACGTCTTGCGGTCCAGCGGCTTGGCGACGACCTTGATGCCGGCCTTCTCCAGGGCGTTCTTGATCACCACGGTGACCTGCTCCTGGACCGGGGTCTGGTTGTAGGCGTAGACGACGGTCGGCGTCGGGTTGCCCGACTCGGCCAGCAGCTGCTTGGCCTTCTCCACGTCACCCTCGGGCTTGGTGGTCTTGCCGAACAGGTCGTAGGGCTCGTAGCCGACCGTGGTGTTCTCGTTGAGGATCGTGGTCGGCAGCGCGGCGGCCTGCGGGCCACCCATGACCTGCTGGATCTGCTTGGACGGCCACGCGTGGTTGATCGCCTGACGGACCTTGATGTCCTTCATGCGGTCGAGGTTGAAGTAGTAGTAGTTGCCGTACGGCGAGGGGCTCTTGAGCAGACGGCCGGCCAGGGACGGGTCGCCGAGCACCTGCTGCAGCCGCTCCGGGGGAACGGTCGCGTAGAAGGTGAAGGCGGTCTGGTCGGCGCCCGCGTCCGCCATCAGGCGGTCGGTGATCTGCAGGGCCTCCTGGCCGAACTCCAGGTGCCACTTGTCGGGGTAGGCGCCGCGGATCGGGTCGGTCGCCGGGTCCCAGTTGGGGTTGCGCTCAAGGTCGATGGTCTTGTCGACCACGTGGCTCTTGATGATGTACGGGCCGCTGGAGAAGGGCTCCTTGTCGTACTTCTCCTTGGTGTCCTTGGCCTTGGGCACGATGCCGTAGCCGCCCATCGCGAAGGCGTAGTTGGCGTCGGCGTGCGGCGTCTTGAACTTGTAGACGATCGTCTTGTCGTCCGGCGTCTCGATGTTGTCGAGGCGCTTGCCGTCATAGGGGCCCTGGTAGGCCTTCTTGTGGTCGGTCTCGGTCAGCCACTGCTGGATGTAGGTGGGGCCCTGGGTGACGAACGAGGCGAACGTCCGCTCCATGCTCCACTTGACGTCCTCGGACGTGATCGGCGTGCCGTCCTGCCACTTCACGCCGTCCTTGAGGGTGAAGGTCCAGGTCTTGCCGCCGTCGGAGGGGGTGCCCGCGTCGGTGGCCAGGTCGCCGACCAGCTTGTACTCGCCCTTGGCGACCCGCTTGTAGCCGGTCAGGCCGCGGTTGATCAGGAGGGAGAAGTTGGTCTCGGTGTTGACGTAGAGCTGGGCCGGGTCCATGTGGGAGAAGTCGTCACGGTCCATCATCGTGACGGTGCCGCCCTTGACGACGCCCTCCGGCTCGATGGCGGGACCCTTGGAGTCGTCCGCCGTGCCGACCGTGATCGTCGGCGCCTTGAACGGCTCGGCCGAGGGGGCGGCCGCGCCGGAGGAGCCGCTGGGGGCGGCGGGGGCTCCCTGGTTGCCCTCCGCGCACGCGCTGGTGAATGCGAGCGCGCTTATGGCGAGTACGGCCATCGCTGACCGCGTACGGACTGTCATCTTTCTCCTATTCGGATCTAACGCTTGAGCTTGGGGTCGAAGGCGTCGCGGATCGAGTCACCCAGAAGGTTGAACGCGATCACGAAGATCAGCAGAGCTGCGCCCGGGAAGATGAGGTAGGTGATGTCGTTCCGGTAGACCTCGGTGCCGCGCAGGAACATCCGGCCCCAGTCGGGGATGGGCTCGATCATGCCGACGCCCAGGAAGGAGAGCGCGGCCTCGGCCGTCACCAGCGCCGGCAGCAGCAGCGTCGACTGGATCAGGATGGGCGTCCACAGGTTCGGCAGCAGCTCCTTGAAGATGATCCGGAACGGGGAGGCGCCGGTGACCCGGGCGGCCTCGACGAACTCCCGCTCGCGCAGCGAGAGCACCTGGCCGCGCAGCAGCCGCGCCAGCCCGGCCCAGCCGAAGACGGTGAGCACGATCACGAGCGTGACCGCGCGGAGCCAGACCGGCGTCTCCTCGTCGGAGGCGACGAAGAGGTTCTCCACCACCGGCATGAACGCGATGATGAACAGCACCGAGGGGAACGACAGCAGGATGTCGATCAGCCGGCCGATCAGGTAGTCGGTCCTGCCTCCGGCGTACCCGGCGACGATGCCCATCACGATGCCGATGCAGGTCGTGATGATCGTCGCGGCCACCGCGATCGACAGCGAGGTCCTGATGCCGTAGACGAGCTGCATGAACACGTCCCGGCCCAGGTTCGGCTCGATGCCGAACCAGAACTCGGAGCTGATGCCGCCGTTGGGCCGGATCGGGTAGCCGAAGTCGTTCAGCAGGCCGGGGGTGTCCTGGCCGTACAGGACGTAGGGGTCCTTGCCGTAGAGCCAGGAGATGACCGGCGCGAGGATCGCCACGAGGAAGAAGAAGATCACCACGCCGGCCGAGACGAGCCCGGTGCGGTCGCGGCGGAAGCGCAGCCACATCAGCTGGCCGGGGGAGCGGCCCACCGTCTCCGGTGTCCTCACCGCGGAGGGCTCCCCGATCGTGGTCGCGGCTGGTGCAGGGATGGTCATCGTGCGGGTGCCCCCAACGAGCATGGCTGAGCGGGATCCTTGGAACCATCGCAAAACAGTCGAGGTCAAATCAATGGTCTACCCGTTACTCATTTTATTGTTGTGTAATTTCCACCTGTTTGTAGCTTCAATTCCGTTGACGCACCCAGGGGGTGAGATGCCACAATTAAGGCATCCAAAGACTGCTTTTCACGGATCTGTGACACGCCCATGACGTGGTGGTGACACGCGGGTCCCGATCCCGTCCCGCTCGTGTCACGGACCTGGGACAAAGGTGTCCGGCCCTCCGGGTAGGGTAACTACCCGCTTACGAGGGAGGTGGCGCATGGATCACGGACTGTTCGGTCCGGAGTCGGTGACCTGGAAGGTGATGGGGGAGCCGATCCTGCTCGTCGGGGGTTTCCGGGCGTTGCTGATGCAGGGGCTGCATCCTCGTGCCATGCGCGGGGTCGCGCAGAACTCCGCGCTGATGGACCCCGCGGAGGCGTGGTCCCGCTTCCTGCGCACGACCGAGTTCGTACGGGTACGCACCTACGGTACGACCGAGGAGGTCGCCCGCGCAGGGGCCAGGGTCAGAAAGATTCACGCCGGCCTCACCGCCCTCGATCTCGACACCGGCGAGCGGTTCCGTCTCGACGACCCGGCCGCGCTGCTGTGGGTGCACGTCGGGGAGGTCGACTCCTACCTCTCGGTGGCCCGCAGGGCCGGGGTGCGGCTGAGCGACGAGGAGGCCGACCGGTTCGTGGCCGAGTGGCGCCGCGCCGCCGAGGTCGTCGGCCTGCGGCCCGAGGACGTGCCCGGCTCGGTCGGCGAGATGGACGACTACATCCGGGCCTGCCGGCCGGGGCTGTACTTCGCGCCCGAGGTGCCCCACCCGCTGCGGCAGTCGCTCAACGCCCCGCTCCCGGCCAGGCTGACCGCGCTCAAGCCGATGTTCCCGCTGATCACCCTGCTCGCCTTCGCCACCCTGCCGCGCTGGGCCCGCAGGCTGTACGGGCTCCCCGGCAGCCCGCTGGGCGACCTGTGGGCGACGGCCTCGCTGCGGGCGCTGCACACCGGGATCGGCCTGGTGCCCGCCCCGGTGCGCTACTCCCCGGACGCGCGCAGGGCCCGCAGGGCGGTCTCCGAACGCGCGGCCTGACGTCCTCTGGCGTGCTCTCCTGTTCCGAATCCTGGACTCTCGTGTGGCGTGGTTTGCCGTACATGGCACACTGGTGTACGGAAAGGCCGGGCCGCTGCGCGGTCCGCCTTCCGTGACAGTGCGAGCAGCGTGCTCCGGGGTCGGTGAAATTCCGAGCCGGCGGTTACAGTCCGCGACCCGGTCGAGGCCATCGACCGGTTGACCTGGTGGAACTCCAGGACCGACGGTTAAAGTCCGGATGGGAGGAAGCGCGCGAGCGGAGTGTGCCTTCGGGCACCCTCCGCTTATCGGGTGTACGCACCCGTCGATCCCCGGGGCCGCCGTGGCAGAAAGCTACTGGCGAGTAGGAGACCTCGGGTGACTGATCCGGCGCTGAGGCGCCGGGCGGCCGGGCACGTCCCTCACGGACACGGCACCGCCGCCCCCCACCACCGTCCGCCCGGCCGCACAGGCCCCGGCGTCCCGTGTTCGTACGCCTGTCCCGGCCCCCGGCCGCGGCCCTCGTCCCGGCTCGCCCGGCCGTGTCCGGCCCGTCCGGGCGACCTGACGGCGCGGTCCCGGCCCGTCTCCGCCGCCCTCGTGGCGCGGCCGGCCCGCCCGTCGTCCCCCGCCGCCCGCCCCGCGCGGTGCCGGGTCCCCCTCACCCCCCGGCCTCTCCTGCCGGGCCGCCTCGCGCCCCCGGACGCCCTCCTGTATCCCGCCGGTCCCCCGAAGGAGTCGTGAATGTTCACCGGAATCGTCGAAGAGCTCGGCGAGATCGCCGGGATCGAGCCGCTGACCGACGCGGCCCGGCTGTCGATCCGCGGCGGAACGGTCACCGCCGACGCCGGGCACGGTGACTCGATCGCGGTCAACGGCGTCTGCCTGACCGTGGTGGACGTGCGCGGCGAGGTGTTCACCGCCGACGTGATGAAGGAGACCCTGGACCGCAGCTGCCTGGGCGCGCTGGAGACCGGGTCCCCGGTCAACCTGGAGCGCGCGGTCCGCGCCGACCAGCGGCTGGGCGGCCACATCGTGCAGGGTCACGTGGACGGTACGGGGACGCTGCTCGCGCGCGAGCCCGCCGAGCACTGGGAGGTCGTCCGGATCTCCCTGCCGCCAGGGCTGGACCGCTACGTGGTCGAGAAGGGCTCGATCGCCGTCGACGGCGTCAGCCTGACCGTGATGGACGTCGACCGCGACGGCTTCGCCGTCAGCCTGATCCCCACCACCCTGCGCCTGACCACCCTCGGCGCCAAGGGCCTCGGCGACCCGGTGAACCTCGAGGTGGACGTGATCGCCAAGCACGTGGAGAAGCTGGTCGGCGCCTACACCGCGGCCCCCTCACCCGCAGCCCTCTCACCCGCGGCTCCCTCGCCCGGGGCGGGCGGACGGAGCGGCGGCAACGGCGCGACCGTGCGGGGAGGCGTGTCGTGAACTGGGCCCAGGCGGGATTCATGGTCCTGGGGACCAAGGTGCTCTGGACCGACCTGGTGGGGAACGTGGCCGCGCTGGCCACGGTGCTGCTGGCGATGCGCAAGTCGCTGTGGACCTGGCCGGTCCAGCTCACCGGGTCGGTGCTGCTGCTGGCCGCCTCCGTCAGCGCGGGCCTCACCGGCAACGCCCTCAAGCAGATCATGTTCGGCGCGCTGGCCGTGTACGGCTGGTGGCGCTGGTCGCGCGGCACCCAGGACGGCCGGGAGCTGCCGGTGCGCCCCGCCACCGGGCGCGAGCGGCTCGTCCTGGCCGGGGTGATGATCGCGGGCACCGCCGTGGTCGCCGTGTTCTTCTTCTTCACCGGCCTGTCCTGGGGCGCGCACGCCCCCCTGCCCAAGGGCTACTTCCTGGTCACCGCGGACGCCTACATCTTCGTCGGCAGCGCCGTCGCCACCTGGGCCCAGGGCCGCGCCCTGGTGGACTTCTGGATCATCTGGGTCGCCGTGGACCTGGTGGGCGTGCCGCTGGCCTTCAGCTCCGGGCTCGTCGTCTCGGGGGCCGTCTACGGGTTGTTCTTCGTGCTCGTGCTGATCGGATTCGTCAACTGGCTCAAGGAGTACCGGTCCCGGACCGTGCTCGTCCCCGAGGAGGCCGTGTGACCAGGCTGGACCCCATCGAGCGCGCGATCACCGACATCCGCGAGGGCAGGGCCGTCGTGGTCGTCGACGACGAGAACCGCGAGAACGAGGGCGACATCATCTTCGCCGCGTCCGCGGCCACGCCGGAACTGCTGGCCTTCACCATCCGTCACACCAGCGGCGTGATCTGCGTGCCGATGCTCGGCGAGGACCTCGACCGGCTCGGCCTGCCGCTGATGGTGCGCGACAACCGGGAACGCCTGCGCACCGCGTACACGATCAGCGTGGACGCACGTGACGGGGTGAGCACCGGCATCTCCGCCGCGGACCGGGCCCGGACGATCCGTGCCCTGAGCGACCCGGAGACCGAACCGGCCCACCTGGTACGGCCGGGGCACGTCTTCCCGCTCCGCTACCGCGCGGGCGGCGTGCTGGCCAGGCGCGGTCACACCGAGGCGGCCGTGGACCTGGCCAGGCTCGCCGGGCTGAGCGAGGCGGGCGTGCTCGCCGAGGTCGTCAACGACGACGGGACCATGATGCGCCTGCCGGAGCTGCGCGTCTTCTGCGACGAGCACGACCTGGCGCTGGTCTCGATCGAGCAGCTCGTGGAGTTCAGGCGGCGGACCGAGCGGATGGTGACCCGGGTCGCCGAGACGAGGCTGCCCAACAGGTTCGGCGTCTGGCGGGCGTACGGCTTCGCCAGCTCCCTGGACGGCGGCGAGCACCTGGCCCTGGTCTTCGGCGACCTCGACGACGGCGAGAACGTCATGGTCCGGGCGCACTCCGAGTGCCTGACCGGGGACGTGCTCGGCTCGCTGCGCTGCGACTGCGGGGTCCAGCTGGAGCACGCGATGTCGCGGATCGCCGCGGAGGGACGGGGCGTGATCGTCTACCTGCGCGGCCACGAGGGACGCGGGATCGGGCTGCTGGCCAAGCTCCGGGCCTACAGCCTCCAGGACGGCGGGAGCGACACCGTCGACGCCAACCTGGAGCTCGGGCTGCCGGTGGACGCGCGGGAGTTCTCCAACGCCGGGCAGATCCTCGCAGACCTGGGCGTGAAGTCGGCCCGGCTGCTGACCAACAACCCGGCCAAGCTGCGCGGCATGGACGGCTACGGCGTCAAGGTGCTCGGCCGCGAGCCCATGCCGGTGGCGATGAACCCGTACAACGAGAAGTACCTGTCGGCCAAGCGCGACCGCCTCGGCCACGACATTCCCCGGGAGGACACATGAGCGGTACCGGACGACCGGCGGCGTCGGCCGTCGAGGCCGGCGGGCTGACCCTCGGCCTGGTCGCCGCCCGCTGGCACGGGCAGATCACCGATCAGCTCGTGGCGCGGGCCGTGCAGGCCGGACGGGACAGCGGCGCGGAGGTGACGGTGGTCCGGGTGGCCGGATCGCTGGAGATCCCGGTGGTGGCCCAGGCGCTGGCCCGGCGGTGCGACGCGGTCGTCGCCCTGGGCGCGGTGATCCGCGGTGAGACCGCCCATTTCGAGTACGTCTGCGACTCCGTCACCTCGGGCCTGACCCGGATCTCCCTGGACGAGGAGGTGCCGATCGGCAACGGCGTGCTGACCTGCGACTCGCTGGAGCAGGCCGTCGACCGGTCGGGCGTGCCCGGCAGCCACGAGGACAAGGGGTACGAGGCCACCGTCGCGGCGCTGGAGACGGCGCTGCTGCTGAGGGAGCTGCGCTCGCAGAAGACCGTCACGGCGGGCTTCTGACGCGACGGCCGGAGATCCGCGCCACCGGCCCGGTCACGCCGACCGGGCCGGTGGCAAGAGGCCGGGGCGGGCGTCGAGGTGGCCGAGGTGGCCGAGGTGGCCGAGGTGGCCGGGGCGGACCGGTGGGGAGCCGGTGGGGAGCCGGGGAGGCCGGGGGAGGGGCGCGTGACCGGCCGGTCACCGGTGGCCGGGTGCTCCCGCGTGCCGTGCGGCGCCGCTCCCGCCGTGCCGTGCGACGGGACGGGCACGACCGTGCGATAGGTTTCCATCGGCGCCGCGACCGGCCGTCGGCGCCGCGACCGGTCGTCGTGGTCGTCGTGGTCGTCGTGGCCGTTCCGGCCGCCGGTCTTCCCGAGGGCGCCGGTCTTCCCGAGGGCGCCGGTTCTTCCGAAGGATCGTGATCTGACAGTGAGCCCGGAGAGCGTCTCCCCGCCCCCGCTGCCCGTCGTGTGGCGGCCGAGGACCGGGCGGATCGCGGCCTACGGCTTCGCGAGCGTGATCGTCGTCGGCGCGGTGCTGATGGCGGTCTTCCTGCCCGATCCGTTCACCCTGGCCGACAGGATCGCGATGGTCGTGCTCGGCCTCGTGATCGCCGGGGTCCTCCACCTGCTGGGACGGTGCCGCGTGGAGGCCGACGAGCGGGGGATCACCGTCGTCAACCCGCTGCGGGTGCGCCGCTACGAGTGGTCGCAGGTGCTGGGGGTCAGCCTGACCGAGAGCGAGCCGTGGGCGAAGATCGACTTCACCGACGGCGTCACCGTGGGGGCCATGGGCATGCAGGGGTCGGAGAAGGAGCGCACCGTCCGCCAGGTCCGCGAGCTGTCCGCCCTCATCAGGCGGCACGGGGAGGCCCCGGAGGCCCGCTGAGCCGTCCGGGCCCCGCCGGACCGGGACGGTCCCCGCCGGTCCGGGGACGGTGGCTCAGGTCTCCTCGGCGAACCGCTCGGCGCTGGTGGTCTCACCGGCCACGAGCAGGGTGTCGCCGTTCTGGATCAGGGTGTCGGAGGCGGCGTAGGTGAACCCGGTGCCGGGTTTCTTGATCCCGACCACGGTGACCCCGTACTCGCTGCGGATCCCCAGCGAGCCCAGGGTCTTGCCGTCCGCCCAGCGCGGCGCCATGGTCTTGATCATGGCGTACCCCTCGTCGACCTCCACGTAGTCGAGCATCCGCCCGGTGACGAGGTGCGCGACCCGCTCGCCCATGTCGTGCTCGGGCTGCACCACGTGGTGCGCGCCGACCCGCCGCAGGATGCGGCTGTGCTGCAGGCTGATCGACTTGGCCCAGATGGAGGTCACCTCCAGGTCGGCCAGGATCGAGGTGGTCAGGATGCTCGCCTCGATGTCGGTGCCGATGCCGACCACGGCCCTGCCGAACTCGCCGATGCCGAGCTGGGCCAGTGCGTCGGGATCGGTGGAGTCGGCGCTCACCACGTGGGTGAGGCGGCCGGAGAAGTGCTGCACGTTCTTGGGGTCGTTGTCCACGCCCAGCACCTCGACGTCCCGTCCCACCAGCTCCATCGCCAGGGCGCCGCCGAACCGGCCCAGGCCGATCACCGCGACCGCTTCGTGGCGGTTTCTCTTGTCAACCAACGAGGGGACCCTCCTCCGGGTATCGGAACCGACGGGTCTGCACGTGCAGTGCCAGCGCGGCGCCCATCGTCACCGGCCCGAGCCGTCCCACGAACATCAGGGTGGTCAGGACCAGATGTCCCTCGGCGCCCACGTCGGCGGTGATCCCCGTCGACAACCCGACCGTGCCGAAGGCGGAGACCACCTCGAACAGTACGCGGTCGAGGTTGAACGGGGTGACCGCCATCATGACGAGCGTGCCGACGGTGACCGACGCCACGCTCAGCAGGGCGATCGTCAGCGCCTGGCGCTGGAGCTGCTCGGGGATGCGGCGGCGGCCCGCCGTGACGTCCGGCTCGCCGCGCAGCTCGGCGAGGATCACGAACCCCAGGAGCGCGAACGTGGTCACCTTGATGCCGCCCCCGGTGCTCGCGCTGCCCGCCCCGATGAACATCAGCACGTCGCTGATCAGCCAGGAGTTCTCGTTCATCTGCGAGGTGTCCACCGAGTTCAGCCCGCCGCTGCGGGTCATCGCGCTGTGGAAGAACCCGGCCATGATCCGCAGGCCCGGGGAGAGTCCGCCCATCGTCTGGGGGTTGTTCCACTCGGTGGCGGTGATGGCCAGCGCGCCGCCGAAGAACAGGACGGCGGTCGTCCCCAGCGTGATCTTGGCGTGCAGGCTCCAGCGCGACGGGCGGCGCCAGTGCTCGCGCAGCACGGCGTACACGGGGAAGCCGAGACCGCCGGCGACCACCGCCAGCATGAGCGGGATGCAGATCCACGGATCACGGACGAACCTCATCATGCTGTCCGGCCAGAGCGCGAACCCGCCGTTGGTGAACGACGAGACCGCGTGGAAGACCCCGTAGTACACGGCGCGGCCGACCGGCTCCCCGTACCCGACCACGAATCGGACGGCGAGCACGGTGGCGGTCAGCACCTCGGCGACCAGAGTGACCTTGGCGACCCCCACGATCACCTGGCGCACGTCGCCGGGCCCCAGGGTCTTGGTCTCGGCCTGGGTGTTGAGACGCGCCCGAAGGCCGAGCTTGCCGGAGACGATCAATGCGAGGATCGAGGAGAGCGTCATGATCCCGAAGCCGCCGATCTGCATCAGCACCATCAGCACGACCTCACCGAAGACCGACCAGTGCGCCGCGGTGTCGTGCACGGCGAGCCCGGTCACGCACACCGCCGAGGTGGCGGTGAACAGCGCGGACGTCCACGAGGCCGACACCCCGTCCTCGACCGAGACCGGCAGCAGGAGCAGCCCCGTCCCGCTGAGGACCGCGGTCAGGAACGCCAGCACGACGACCCTGGACGGGGTGTTGATCTGGTCGAGCAGGTTCTTCACAGAGGGCGACAATACTTCTTCGAGGGGACCGGCAGTACGTCCGCTGTCATCCGTTCCCACGATCATCCGGTCGCGACCGGCGCCGCCGTCCCGCGATCCCGTCCGGCCCGTTCGCCGGCGGGGCACGCCGGGACGTGTGACCGGCGTAGCCTGAGGTGGTGGTGAGGCGGACAATCGAGGCATCCGACGTGGAATCGCCCGAGCAGCTTGCGGAGCTGCTCGCCGGGCAGGCCTACCTGGCGGGCGAGGGGCTCGTCACGGCGGCCTTCCTGGCGCTCAGGATGGGCCGCCCGCTGCTGCTGGAGGGCGAGGCGGGCGTCGGCAAGACCGAGCTGGCCAGGACCCTGGCGGCGGTGCTCGGGGCCCCGCTGATCCGCCTGCAGTGCTACGAGGGGCTCGACGCCTCCCAGGCGCTCTACGACTGGGACTTCGCCCGCCAGCTCCTGCACCTCAAGGCCGCCGAGGCGGGCGGGGTGACCGACGCCGCCCGGCTGGAGGGGGAGGTGTACGACCGGCGCTTCCTGATCGCCAGGCCGCTGCTGAAGGCGATCGAGACGCACCCCGCGGTGCTGCTCATCGACGAGGTGGACCGGGCCGACGTGGAGTTCGAGGCGATCCTGCTCGAGGTGCTCTCGGACTTCGCGATCTCCGTCCCGGAGCTCGGCACGATCCGCGCCGACGTCCCCCCGGTGGTCGTGCTGACCTCCAACCGCACCCGCGAGGTGCACGACGCGCTCAAGCGGCGCTGCCTCTACCACTGGCTGGAGCACCCCTCGTTCGAACGGGAGGTGGCGATCCTGCGCAGGCGGCTCCCGGAGTGCTCGCTGACCCTGGCCGAGCAGGTGGCCACGGCGACCGGGCGGCTCCGGAAGGCCGACCTGATCAAACCGCCGGGGATCGCCGAGACCCTCGACTGGACCGAGGCCCTGATGGCCCTCGGCGCGCGCGAGTTCGACCCCGGCCTGGCCGCCGCCACCCTGGGCGCCCTGCTCAAGCACCGGGAGGACCACGAGACGGTGCTCGGGAACGGACTCCTCGGTGCGTCCCGCGGCTGAGGGGGCCGGGCCGGACCTGGTGCGGGTGATGACCGGTTTCGCCAGGACCCTGCGGGCCGCCGGGGTGCCGGCCGACCACGAGCGCACCCAGGGCCTGCTCCGCGCCCTGTCGCACCTGGACGCCTCGCGTCCCGGCGACGTGTACTGGGCCGGGCGCCTCACCCTCTGTGCCTCGGCCGACGACCTTCCCCGCTACGACCGGGTCTTCGCGGCCTACTTCGGCGGGCGGAGCGCGTCCCGGGCGAGACCCGCGACGATCACCGTCACCCGGCACACCGCGGCCCATCCCGGGGCCGTCCCCGAGCCCGACGGCGGCGCCGAGCCCCCCGCCCTGGCGGCGACCGCCAGCGCGACGGAGGTGCTGCGCACCCGGGACGTGGCCGCGATGACGGGAGCGGAGCTGGCCGAGGTGCACCGGCTGCTCGCCCTGATGCGGGCGGGGAGGGAACGGCGCCGGTCGCGCCGGTTCAGGCCCTCGCGCCGGGGACGGCTGGACGGCCGGGCCACGGTCCGCGAGAGCCTGCGCCGGGGCGGCGAGACCGCCGGGCTCCGCCACCGCGAGCACCGGACCAGGCCCCGCCGCGTCGTGCTGCTGGTCGACGTCAGCGGCTCCATGACCCCGTACGCGGACACGCTGCTCCGCCTGGCCCACGCGCTGGTCAGGTCCGAGCCCCGGGCCACCGAGGTGTTCAGCGTGGGCACCCGGCTGACCCGGCTCACCGCCGAGCTGCGCCACCGCGACCCGGCGGCCGCGATGAACGCCGTCTCCCGCGCCGTCCCCGACTGGAGCGGCGGCACCCGGCTGGGCGAGGAGCTGCGCCGGTTCCTGACGCGGAGCGACGCCGCCGGGGCGACGGTGGTGATCGCCTCCGACGGCTGGGAGCGCGGCGGCGCGGAGCTGCTGGGGGCGCAGATGGCCCGGCTGTCCCGTACGGCGCACCGGGTGGTCTGGGTGAACCCGCACAAGGGCCGGGACGGCTACGAGCCGCTCACGGCCGGGATGCGGGCCGCCCTGCCGTACATCGACGACTTCGTGGCCGGGCACAGCCTGGCCGCCTTCGAAGAACTGGCGGCGCTGCTGGGAGGCACCCGTGCGTGATGTGTTGTCGCAGGTCCTGAGCTGGTGGGAGGCCGGGGAGACGTTCGGCCTGGCCACCGTGGTGGACACCTTCCGCAGCGCGCCCCGCCCGCCTGGGGCGTCCATGGCGGTGCTCGGCGAGGAGGCCGAGGGCAGCGTCTCGGGCGGCTGCGTCGAGGGCGCCGTCTACGAGCTGGCCCGGGAGGTGGTCTCCTCGGGCACCCCCGTGCTGCAGCGGTACGGGGTGAGCGACGACGACGCCTTCTCCGTCGGGCTGACCTGCGGCGGCATCCTGGACGTGTTCGTCGAGCCGGTCTCCAGACACACCTTCCCCGAGCTGGGGTCGGTCGCCGCGTCGGTGCTCGGGCACGAACCGGTGGCGGTCGCGACCGTCCTGTCCGGGCCGGGCACGGTGGGCGCCCGCCGGGTGATCTGGCCGGACCGCTCGGGCGGGTCGCTGGGCGTGGCCCGGCTGGACGCCGCGGTGGACGACGACGCGCGGGGCATGCTGGCCCAGGGGCTGACGGGCGTGCGCAGGTACGGCGCCCAGGGGCAGCGGCGCCTCGACGAGCTGGCGGTCTTCGTCCAGTCCTTCGCGCCGCCGCCCCGGATGCTGATCTTCGGCGCGATCGACTTCGCCGCCGCGGTCGCCCGGGTCGGCAAGTTCCTCGGGTACCACGTGGTCGTCTGCGACGCCCGACCGGTCTTCACCACGGCCAAGCGCTTCCCCGAGGCCGACGAGGTGGTCGTCAAGTGGCCGCACGACTACCTCGTCTCGGCCGCGGTGGACGAGCGGACCGCGATCTGCGTGCTCACCCACGATCCGAAGTTCGACGTCCCGCTGCTGGAGGTGGCCCTGCGCACCCCGGCCGGGTACGTCGGGGCGATGGGCTCGCGCCGCACGCACGAGGACCGGCTGGCCCGGCTCGCGCGGGCGGGCCTGGGGGAGGCCGAGCTCGCCAGGCTCCGCTCGCCGATCGGCCTGGACCTGGGCGCGCGTACGCCCGAGGAGACCGCGATCTCCATCGCCGCCGAGCTGATCCAGCTGCGCTGGGGAGGTTCGGGCCGCCCGCTCACCGACGGTTCCGGCCGGATCCACCGGGACGGGCCGGGGACGTGAACGCGGCGCGGGAGCGCGGGGGGCCGGCGGGCACGCGACCGGCCGACGTGACCGGCACGACCGGCACGACCGGGTCGGCCGGGTCGGCCGAGGACGCCCGGGAGGCCGGGAGCTCCGAGGACGCCGGGGAACGGGTGAGCGTGGGCCTGCTGCTGGCCGCCGGGTCGGGCTCGCGGCTCGGCACCCCCAAGGCGCTGGTGGAGTTCCGCGGGGAGCGGCTGGTGGACCGGGGGGTCAGGGTGCTGCGCGAGGGCGGCTGCCGGTCCGTGATCGTGGTGCTCGGGGCCGCCGGTACGCGGGTGCCGGGTGCGGTCACCGTCCACAATCCGGAGTGGGCCTCCGGGATGGGCTCCTCGCTGCGCACCGGCCTGGAGGCGGTCCCCGGCACGGCCGCGCACGTGGTGATCGCCCTGGTGGACCAGCCGTTCGTCGGGCCGCGGGCGGTGCGGCGGCTCATCCGGGCCGCCGGGCGGGGCGCCTCGGTCGCCGTGGCCACCTACGCGGGGGAGCGGCGCAACCCGGTGCTGATCGCCAGGGAGCACTTCGCGGAGGTCGCCCGGCTCGCGACCGGCGACGCCGGTGCCCGCCCGTTCCTGCGGGCCCGTGCCGGGCTGGTCGTCGCGGTGCCCTGTGACGACGTCGCCGACCCCGCCGACATCGACACCCCCGCGGACCTGGCCGCCCTGCGGGCCCGCTCCGGCCCCGCGACCTGACAGGCGGTCAGGTGCCCAGCCGCAGGGAGGCGACGGCGGCCCGGTGGTCGCTGCCCGCGGCGGGTTCGACGCCCGCGCTGGTCGCGGTCATCCCCCGGTAGAGGATGTGGTCGGGCCGGGTGACCGGGAAGGCGGCCGGCCAGGTGAACCCGAACCCCCTGCCGGCCTCCTGCTGGGCGTCCGAGAGCGGCGGCACCAGGCCGGTCCGCTTGCGGTCGGTGGTGGCGGTGTTGAGGTCGCCGAGCAGCAGCAGGCGCGCGCTGTCGTCCTTGTCGATCATCCGGCGCGCGTAGGCCAGGGTCTCGTCGCGCTGGCTCGTCCGGCCGGGCCGGGCCGAGGCGAGGTGCATGACGTAGACGGTGACCCTGCCCTTGGGGGTGACGACCACCGCGCGCAGCGCGCGGGCCCAGTCCAGGCCGATGTCGGCCTTGCGCGCCTCGGCGATCGGGAAGCGGCTCCACAGGCCGACCGTGGCGATCCGGTAGCGGTGCGGGAAGCGGGCGTTGAGCTCCTCGGCCGCCGGGCCGCCCGCGGTCAGCTCCTGCGCCGCGACCAGGTCACGCCCCCTGGAGACCGCCCGTACGGCGTCGGCCGAGTCACCGTTGGTCGCGCCCACGTTGATGGTGGCGACCGACAGGTCGCTGGGGCCTCCGGGCGGGGTGCGCAGGAACGCCGGGCCGAACATGACCCCCCACACGGTCGCCGGGAGCAGCGCCGCGCAGATCACCTGCCAGGACCGGGTGGCCAGCGCGCAGACCAGCAGGACCGGCACGGCCAGGCCGAGCCAGGGCAGCAGGCTCTCCAGCACGGGGGTGAACCCGCCCAGCTCGGGCAGGAGGCGATGCCCCCCGAGGGTCAGCGCCAGCGCCCCCGCCGCCACGACGATCGATTGCCTCAGCACACCGCTCCTCGTCCGTTCCCGCCGGGTTCCGCCGGGGTCGCCCTACCCCGGAATGCGTAGGCTACCGGCCCGGAGGCGGTGGCGCGGGGCTTGGTGTGCGGGCGGTGAGTCGATAGCCTTTGTTGCCGAGACAACGGAACAACATTCGGTTTTGTCGTGCTGCGGAAGGACGATCCCACCATGCGCATCGGTATGGCCCTGAACTACTCCGGAGGGTTCAAGGAGACGGTGGCCGCGCTGGCCGACTACGAGAGGGCGGGCCTCGACATCGTCTTCGTCGCCGAGGCCTACAGCTTCGACGCGGTCAGCCAGATGGGGTACATCGCCGCCAAGACCGAGCGGCTGCAGATCGCCTCCGGCATCCTGCCGATCTACTCCCGCACCCCGGCCCTGCTGGCCATGACCGCGGCCGGCCTGGACTACGTCTCCGACGGCCGTTTCACCCTGGGGCTCGGCGCCTCGGGACCGCAGGTCATCGAGGGCTTCCACGGCGTCCCCTACACCGCCCCGCTCGGCCGTACCCGCGAGGTCATCGAGATCTGCCGCCAGGTGTGGCGGCGCGAGCGCGTGACCTACGACGGCAGGCACTACACGATCCCGCTCCCGGCCGACCAGGGGACCGGCCTGGGCAAGCCGCTGAAGCTCATCAACCACCCGGTCCGCGACCGCATCCCGATCGTCGTCGCCGCCATCGGCCCCAAGAACGTCGAGCTGTCCGCCGAGCTCGCCGAGGGCTGGGAGCCGATCTTCTACGTCCCGGAGAAGGCCGCCGACGTCTGGGGCGCCTCCCTGGCCGCGGGCAAGGCCAGGCGGGACCCGGCACTGGGCGAGCTGGACGTGATCGCCCAGGCGCCGCTGGCCATCGGCGACGACGTCTCGGACTGGCTGGAGCTGGGCCGCCCGATGGCCGCCCTCTACATCGGCGGCATGGGCGCCAGGGGGAGGAACTTCTACAACGACCTCGCCCGCCGGTACGGCTACGAGAAGGAGGCGGAGCAGATCCAGAACCTCTACCTCGACGGCAGGAAGGACGAGGCCGCCGCGCTCGTCCCGGACGAGCTGCTGCACAGGACGTCCCTGATCGGCCCGGAGGGGCACGTCCGCGAGCGCCTGCAGGCCATGCGCGAGTCGGGCGTCACGACCGTCAACGTCAGCCCGCTGGCGCGCACCCACGAGGAGCGCGTCCGGCTGATCGAGCGGGTCAGGGAGCTCGCCGCCTGACCCCGGCCGTACGGCGTCCGGCGGGCCTCGCGCCGGGTCCCGTGCGAGAGGCCGGCCCCCCGCGCCCGGCCCTGAGCCGAGGCCCGTGCTCGCCCCCGCGTCCGGTCTCGCGCTCGGCCCCCGCGCCGGGCGGGGGACGGCCGCGCTGGCGCAGGAGAGGCGGGCGGGGGACGGTCGCGGTGGCGCAGGAGAGGCGGGCGGGGGACGGTCGCGGTGGCGACACGGGGCATGGCGGTCAATAGCATGCCTGGCATGACCGCCCTTCACGCCCGGCGCCGCGAGAACCTCGCCGCCCTGCTCCCCGCTCACGAGGCGGACGCGATCCTGGTCACCCACGCCGTGAACGTGCGCTACCTGACCGGCCTGGCCAGCTCCAACGCGGCCGTCCTGGTCCGGGCCGACGCCACCGCCACGCTGGCCACCGACTCCCGCTACATCGGCGCGGCCCGGGACGTCTGCGCCGACATCGAGGTGGTCGAGGAACGCGACGTCGCCGGCGCGCTGCTCGCCGGGTCCGGCCGGACAGGCGGCACCGGCGGCACCGGCCGGACCGGCATCGAGGCCGACCACCTGCCCGTCGCCGCCTACTTCCGGCTGGGAGGCGACCTGCTCCGCCTGTCGGGGACGGTGGAGTCGGTGCGCATGGTCAAGGACGAGGACGAGATCGGCCTGCTGCGCACCGCGTGCGAGCTCACCGACCGGGCCTTCGAGCAGGTGCTGCCCGGCCTGCGCCCAGGGGTGACCGAGAAGGAGATCGCCAGGGCGCTGGAGCGGCGGATGGCCGACCTCGGCGCGGACGGGCCCGCCTTCGACCCGATCGTGGCGAGCGGCCCCAACGGCGCGGTCCCGCACCACTCGCCCTCGGACCGGCCGCTGCGGCGCGGGGACCTGGTCACCATGGACTTCGGGGCCCGCCACCGGGGCTACCACGCGGACATGACCAGGACCGTGGCGATCGGCGAGCCCGCGGCCTGGCAGCGCGAGCTGTACGACCTGGTCCACGCCGCCCAGGGCGCGGGCCTGGTGGCCGCGCGGACCGGTGCCGCGCTGCACGAGGTGGACGCCGCCGCCCGCGACCTGATCGCCGAGGCCGGGTACGCGGAGTTCTTCGAGCACGGCCTGGGGCACGGCGTCGGGCTGGAGATCCACGAGGTGCCGTTCCTGTCTCCGCGACATCCGGAGCGGGACGCCGGGCACGCTAGACTAGAGGATCGAGTTCCGATCACCGTCGAGCCCGGGGTGTACCTGCCCGGCAGGGGCGGCGTGCGCATCGAGGACACTCTCGTGGCGCGCGACGGCGGGCCGGAGCTTCTCACACGGACGACCAAAGAGCTGCTCGTCCTTTAAGAGCGGCCGTACGCAGGAGAGATCAGTGGCGACGACGAACGACCTCAAGAACGGCCTTGTGCTCAAGCTCGACGGCGGCGAGCTCTGGGCCGTCGTGGAGTTCCAGCACGTCAAGCCCGGCAAGGGCGGCGCGTTCGTCCGCACCAAGCTCAAGAACGTGATGTCGGGCAAGGTCGTCGACAAGACCTTCAACGCGGGCGTGAAGGTCGAGGTGGCCAACGTCGACAAGCGCGAGATGCAGTTCTCCTACATGGACGGCGACGACTACGTCTTCATGGACACCGAGACCTACGACATGCTCCACGTCTCCCGGGTGGCGGTCGGCGACTCGGCCAACTACCTCCTGGAGAACATGCTGGCCACCGTGGCGATCAACGAGGGCAACGTCCTCTACGTCGACCTGCCCGCGGCCGTCGAGCTGATCGTCTCCGAGACCGAGCCGGGCCTGCAGGGCGACCGCTCCACCGGCGGCACCAAGCCCGCGACGCTGGAGACCGGCGCCGAGATCAAGGTGCCGCTGTTCATCACCACCGGCGAGAAGGTCAAGGTCGACACCCGCACCGGCGATTATCTCGGCCGCGCCTGATGTCGGCACGGGGTAAGGCGCGCAGGCGCGCGCTGGACATCCTCTTCGAGGCCGAGGCGCGGAGCGAGGACCCCAGGAACGTCCTGGCCGAGCGCCTGGAGCGGGCCGATCCGCCCGTCAACGAGTACACCACCACGATCGTCGAGGGGGTCTGCCGTCACCGGTCGCGCATCGACGAGCTGATCACCGCCTACGCCGAGGGCTGGACGCTGGACCGCATGCCCGCGGTGGACCGCAACCTGCTGCGCGGCGGCACCTACGAGCTGCTGTGGATGCCCGACGTCCCCGAGGGCGTGGTCATCAGCGAGTGGGTCAGCCTGGCGTCGGAGCTGTCGACCGACGAGTCACCGCAGTTCGTCAACGGCCTGATGGCCCGCTTCAAGCAGCTCAAACCCTCCCTGGCGCTCTAGCCGTGCCCGGCGGGGAGCCGTTCGCCCCGGCTCTCCGCCCGCACCGCGCGGGACGCGGCGTAGGCTGGACTCGTCACCGTACGAGGAGGCGATCTGAAGTTGCACGCCGTAGGCATCTCGCGGCAGGCGGGTACCCCGGCGGTCCGCACCGCGGTCGTGTGGGAGGCCCTGAGCGCCGTGCTGGCCGAGCGGGCGGTCGCCACGGGCCGTGAACGGCTGGACATCGTCGACGCCGGGGGCGGCACGGGCGGTTTCGCCGTCCCCCTGGCCGATCTGGGCCACTCCGTGACGGTCGTCGACCCCAGCCCCGACTCGCTCGCCGCGCTGGAGCGCAGGGCGGCCGAGACGGGAGTGCGGGTGCGCGCCCTGCAGGGCGACGCCGCCGACCTGGGAGAGCTGCTCCCTCCCGGGGACACCGATCTCGTGCTCTGCCACAGCGTGCTGGAGTACGTGGAGGACCCGGCAGGCGCGGTGACCGCCATGGCCGGGCTGCTGCGTCCCGGAGGCGTGATCAGCGTGCTCGCCGCCAACCCGCTGGCCGCCGCGCTGCACCGTTCCATCGCCGGCCGGTTCGACGAGGCCCGCGAGGTCCTCACCGACCCCGACGGCCGCTGGGGCGACCGCGACCCCACCCCCCGCCGCTTCACCCGCGAGAGCCTGGAGCTGCTGCTGGCCGCGACCGGCTTCACCCCCGGCGAGGTGCACGGCGTGCGGATCTTCGCAGACCTGGTGCCCAGCAGGGTGCTGGACGGCGAGCCCGGAGCCGCAGGCGCCCTGGTCGCGCTGGAACAGGCGGCTGCGGCGCACCCCGTCCTCCGCGACATCGCCACCCAGCTGCACGTCCTCGGACACCGGTGAACGCCGCATCGAACGAGTGTTCCCGTAGAATGACGTCGTGTCGAGAAAGCAGCAGATGCCGCGCCCCGGTCCGGCCCTGGGGTCGGACGACACGGGCTGCCCGATCCTGCACGTCGACATGGACGCCTTCTACGCCGGTGTCGAGCTGCGCACGCGCCCGGAGCTGCGGGGCAGGCCCGTCATCATCGGCCTGTCCGCGGGCCGCGGGGTGGTGCTCAGCGCCACCTACGAGGCCAGGGAGTTCGGGGTGCACTCGGCCATGCCCATGACCCGGGCCCGGCGGCTCTGCCCTCAGGCGGTGATCCTCCCGCCCAGCCGCGAGAAGTACGCCGAGGTCTCCCGGCGGGTCATGGAGATCTTCCAGAGCTTCACCCCCGAGGTCGAGCCCATCGCGTCCGACGAGGCGTTCCTGGACGTCTCCGGGGCCCGCAAGCGGCTCGGCCGCCCGGCCGAGATCGCCGCGATGATCCGCGAGCAGGTCGCCCGCGAGCAGGGCGTCACCTGCTCGGTCGGGGTGGCCCGCAACAAGTTCGTGGCCAAGCTCGCCTCCCGGCACGCCAAGCCCGACGGGCTGTTCGTGGTGCCGACCGACAAGGTGGTCGACTTCCTGCACCCGCTGCCGGTGGCGGCGCTGTGGGGCGTCGGGGAGCGCACCGAGCGCTCCCTGGCCCGGCTGGGCATCGCGACCGTCGGCGACCTCGCCGCGGTCCCGGTGGACACCCTGCGGCGCGAGCTGGGGCAGGCGGCGGGCGCGCACCTGGCCGAGCTCGCCTGGGGACGCGACGACCGCCCCGTCACCCCGCACACGCCGGACAAGAGCATCGGGGCCGAGGAGACGTTCGCCACCGACATCGACGACCCGGTGCGGATCCGCCGGGAGCTGCTCCGGCTGTCGGAACGGGTCGCGGCCCGGCTCCGGGGGGCTGGCGTCGTCGGCCGCACGATCAGCGTCAAGCTGCGCCGGGCCGACTTCACCACCCTGTCCCGCTCCCGGAGCCTGCACGACCCCACCGACGTCGCCAAGATCGTGTACGACGTCGCCTGCGATCTCTACACCGCCTCCGGCCTGGAGAACGTCCCGCTGCGGCTGGTCGGCGTGCGGTTGGAGAACCTCGGCCCGGCCGAGGGCGCGACCCGGCAGCTCGGTCTCGGTGAGCGCGAGACCGGCTGGCGGGAGGCCGAGCTGGCGATGGACCGGGCGACCCGAAGATTCGGCCGGGATGCGGTACTCCCGGCCTCCCTTATCCGCCCGCCGTTTGATGGAATGGAACCATGACGTCGCCTCCGGTTTGGACTACGTTGGACGTTTTCTTTCGTCTACGTCTACAGCCTCGTATTCTGGGGATAACCGACCGCGAGGTTCGGACACCCCGTGTCGTCCGTCACCGTCTTCCCCGTCCTGGGGCTGTCCTTGGGAGGCGCCGTGCCGCTCTCTGAGCACGAGCAGCGCTTGCTCGACCAGATCGAGCAGGCCCTCTACGCCGAGGACCCGAAGTGGGCCAATACCGTCAGGATCAGTGATCCGCGCAGCCACTACAGGCGTCGTCTGGTGAAGGCCGGAATCGGCTTCATCCTGGGCATCGTCCTGCTGATGGTCGGCGTAGTGATCAACAACGTCCCGCTCGGCATCCCGCTCGGCGTCGGCGGTTTCGTGGTCATGCTCGCCTCATGTCTGTGGGGCCTGTCGAGCTGGAAGCGGATGAACGGGTTCGGTGAGGCCGGTCCGGCCGCGCCGACCGATCAGCCGCCCGGCAGGGCAGGGGGCGGCGGCCGCAGGCCCGGCCCCCGCCAGAGCTTCATGGAACGCATGGAGGAGCGCTGGCGCCGTCGTCACGACGAGCGCTAGACCGCCGGGGCCGCCGCCGTCCGCGGCGGCGGGTCCCTCCCCGGTGACACTTCCCTTCCGTGCGCCCGGATCCGTCTCCCGCGTGCCCCGGCGACGGCCCGGCGATCTCCGGCGCCCCGCCGGCCCTCCGCGGCCGGCCGTCTTCGGGTCCGTGACCCTTCAGGTCCGGTCCCTCACGCCCCGTGACCCCTCGCGCCCGGTCGATTCCTCCGGCCCGCCGGGCGACCCCTCACGCCCGTGATCCTCCGCACCCGGCCGCGCCCAGGGGCCGGCCGTTCCCGGGGCGGGAACGCGTCCGGCCGTCCCCCGGACGGGGAACGGCCGGAGGTGATCCATGCCCGGGCTCAGGCGCCCTTCCTGGCCGGCCTGCGCAGCCGGATGTTCTCCAGCAGGTCGAACCCGTCCAGCACCCGCCCGCCCATCGCCCGCATCCGTAGGAGCGTCGAGGGGGGCAGCAGCACCGCCCTGATCCGCCTGCCGCGGGTCACGGTGGCCGCCAGCGCCCGCCGTACCCGGGACAGGTCCTCGCGGAGCGTGCCGACCTCCCCGCCGCTGCGGGCGTAGAGCATCCGCTCCACCGCGGCGGCGATCCTCGCCAGCGCGGCGGTGGCCTCCGGGTCGAAGGCGTACTGCTTCGCCAGCCGACGGGCCAGCGAGCGCGGGCTCTCGCTCGGCTCCCGCGCCATCCCGTAGTCGCACAGGGCGTCGTCGAGCTCGGCCCAGGCCGCCACCACCGCGGGCTCCCGGCGCCTCCCGTCCGGCGACGCGATCCCGGCCGGCCTCGGTCCCGGCGTCCCGACCGGCCCTTCGCCCCCGGAGGCCGGGACCGGCCCGGATGCAGGGACCGGCCGCGAGTAGGCCCTGCGGCGGCGGAGCCGCAGCTGCCAGCGGATCAGGCCGGGGATCAGCATGACCAGCAGCGCGACGGCCACCCCGATGCCGATCTTCGCGGCCGTCGGCACGCCCTCCTCGGGTGCGATCGGCAGGCCGCCCAGGTCGCGTTCGAGCATCCGGTCACGGCGGTTCGCCGCGGTCCCGCCCGGTCCGGTCGTCGAGTCGCCGGCCTCCGCCGACGGCGCGGCGCTCGGCTCGGCGCTGGCGGTCGGGGCCGCCTGCGGCCGGGTGTACTCCGGCACCGTGGCGCTGCCCTGACCGGCCCCGCCCGCCGGGGTCGGCTCGAAACGCAGCCACCCGGTCCCCTCGAAGTACAGCTCGGGCCAGGCGTGCGAGTCGTGGGTGCGCACCTGCCAGGCCCCCGCGACCCTGCCGCCGCCGGTGTAGCCGATGGCCACCCGGGAGGGGATGCCCAGGACGCGGGCGAGCACCGCCATGGAGGCGGCGAACTGCTCGCAGTACCCGGTGCGGTTACGGATCAGGAAGTCGGTCAGCGCCGGCCCGTCGTGCCCCTGGGTCGACAGGTCGTAGGTGAACCCGCCGTCCTCGGTGAAGAACTTCTGGAGCTGGATCGCCTGCTCGTACGGGCTCGCGCCGCGCTCGGTCACCCGGGTCGCCAGCTGCCTGATCTCGCCGGGCAGGTTCTCCGGGAGCGCCAGGTAGCGCTCGCCGATCGCCGCGGACGGCGGGCCCGCCGCCCTGAGCCGCTCCGCCGTGGACCTGGGCTCGGCGGTGATCACCCGGTACGACAGGCCCTCGGCGGTGTCGCGGGTGGAGAAGACCATCAGCGTGTCCCGGTCCGGCCGCCAGTCGCCCGCGGCCGTGACCCGGGCCGCCGGGTAGGGCAGCGGCAGGAAGCTCAGCCTCCTGACCTGGTCGCTCACGGCGACGTCGAGCATGGCCGAGGTGACCGACAGGGACGGGTTCTGGCCCGGGGGAGGCGGCATGGCGGCCTCGGACGTGCGGTCCTCGGGACGGCCCTTGGGTTCCGACATCGTCCACTGCTCGCCGTCGAAGACGTCGAGGGAGTACATCCGCAGGTAGCGCGAGTCACCGTCGCTGACCCGGTAGGTCAGCACCGTGGAGTTCTCCGGCAGCGAGAGCTGGCCGCGCAGGTTGACGATGGGGTTGGGGATGCTGACCGAGTTGCCGCCGCCCCTGCCGTTGCCCACGCCGAACGCGAACAGCGGGCTGGGCTCCAGGGTCGGCAGCAGCGCGGGCAGCAGGATGGCCAGCGCGACCGCGGTGAAACCGATGCGCTTGCCCGACAGCCGCAGCGGCCCGGCGTCGGAGGAGGCGGGACGGGCGGTCGTGGCGGCCGACGTGCGGCGTACCAGCACCGCCCGGCCCCAGTGGGTGACCCGCTCGCGGCCGTCGGCCACGAGCAGCCCCAGGTAGCCCGCGGCGCCGACGATGAACGCCGGCCAGCCGATCGGCTCGGCGACCACCGCGGCCGGGACGGTGAACAGCGCCAGCAGCGGCAGCCCGGCGAGCGCTGCCCTGTGCAGCCGCGCGGCCAGCAGGTCCACGGCGATCGCGATCACGCCGACGCCGCCGCAGGTGAGCAGGACGATGCCGGTGCTGTCGGGCACGGGGGCGGCGAACCGCTGGATGTCGGCGAAGCCCCTGGTCAGCAGCCTGGCCAGCTCCACCACCGAGTCCGCGGTGGGCACCACCCTGCCCCAGGCCTCGTCACCGGCGAAGGTGGCGGTGAGGTAGATCCACGTGGCGAACACCTGCACCGGCGTCACCAGCCAGCCGGGCAGCGCGTAGTACCCGGCGGCCGTGCCGATCCCGGCGACCACGAGGACGGCCCCCAGGCTCGCCCAGAACCAGTCGCCTCCCTGGAAGAGGGGATAGAGAGCGATCGCGACCGCTCCCGTGGCCATCCCCGAGGCGATGGGAAGTCTCATGTGTCACCTCTGCTCGCTGCGAATGGGCCGCGTCGCGCGGCCTCCTGCCAGACGCTCACGACGGAGGCGCCCGCGGCCAGCCGCACGACGCGCCAGCCCGTCCCGGCGAGGATCGCCCGCGCCGCCTGGAACTCCTCGTTCTCGCCCAGCTCGGGATGCTCCCATCCCGACACGTCCAGCATCACGGCCACGCCGGTCACGTTGCCGCGCCTGGCCCTGGCCAGTTCCTGGGCCTGCTCCAGGTCCAGGTAGCCGAGCACGGCCACGATCAGGCCGTCGCCGCCGCCCTGGCGCAGCGCGCCGACGCCGAACTCCAGCGACCGGGCGGTGCCGGCCCGTACCACGGCCAGGGTGTCCAGCAGGGACCGGCTCAGCCCGCTGTCGGTGAGGTGCTCGGCCCCCTGGTCGGTGATCAGCCGCAGGCCGAGCCCCTCGTGGGCGAGGTGCACGCCGATGGAGGCCGCGGCCGAGACCGCCGCCTCGAACGACGAGCGCGGGCCCTCGCCGCGGTGGGCGTAGCGCCGGGTGTCCAGCAGCAGCGCGCCCCTGCTCTGCCACTGCTGTTCCTCGCGCCGCACCATCAGCTCGCCGCGCCTGGCGGTGGAGCGCCAGTGCACCCGCCGCAGGTCGTCCCCCTGGCGGTACTCGCGCGGCGCGACGTCGTCGTCCCCCGCCGCCGCCACGCTCCTGGTACGGCTCTCGCCCCCGCCGCTCCACTCGCCGGCCAGCCGCACGTGCGGCAACGCCACCACCTGGGGCGTCACCACCAGGGTGTCGGTGATGGTGAAGGCCCTGGTCAGCTCGACCAGGCCGAACGGGTCGCTGATCCGGATGGCCAGCGGCCCGATGGTGAACCGGCCGCGCAGGTCGGAGCGGACCCGGTAGTCGATCTCCCGGACGCCCTTGGCCTCCACCCGGTCGAGGACGAACCTGGGCCGGGCCCCCAGGGCGTACGGGACGGTGTCCTCGATCATCAGCAGGCCGGTCGGCAGCCGGGTGACGTTCTCCAGGCGCAGGGTGACGGTGGCCTCGCTGCCCACCTCGGCCCGCGGCGGGTCCAGGCGCCGCGCGCAGCTCAGCCGGTAGCGGGTCCGGGCGACCACCATGGCGGCGAGCAGCGGCAGCGACAGGATCAGCACGCCGATCCTGAGCAGGTCGTGCTCGCCGAGGATGAAGGCGCACAGCAGCGCCGCGACGCCGGACGCCAAAAAGGACCGGCCGCGGGCGGTGAGCGCCTTGAGGCCGGAGGTCACCGCGGCTGGGCCTCGGGAACGGGCACCCGGCGGACCAGGTCGGCGATCACCTGCTCGGGCGGGCGGCGCTGTCCCTGGGCCTCGACGCTGGGCAGCAGCCGGTGCGCCAGCACCGGGACGCACAGGTCCTGCAGGTCGTCGGGGATGACGTAGTCGCGGCCGGCCAGCGCCGCGTGCGCCCGCGCGGCCCGGACCAGCTGCAGGGTGGAGCGCGGCGAGGCGCCGAGCCTCAGGTCGGGGGACTGGCGGGTGGCGGTCACCAGGTCGATCGCGTACATCTTGATGGGCTGGGAGACGTAGACGCCGCGCACCGCCTCGATGAGCGCCTTGACCTCCTCGGTGGTGGCGACCGGCTCCAGCTTGTCCAGCGGGGAGGCGGCGCCGTGCACGTCGAGCATCTCCAACTCGGCGGACGGGGCGGGGTAGCCCATCGCGATCCGGGCGGTGAAGCGGTCGCGCTGCGCCTCGGGGAGGGGATAGGTGCCCTCCATCTCGATGGGGTTCTGCGTCGCGATCACCATGAAGGGGGAGTCCAGCCGGTAGGTCGCCCCGTCCACCGTGACCTGGTGCTCCTCCATGCACTCCAGCAGGGCCGACTGGGTCTTCGGCGAGGCCCGGTTGATCTCGTCGCCCACCACGATGTTGGCGAACACCGGGCCGGGCTTGAACTCGAACTCCATGGTCTGCTGGTTGTAGGCGCTCACCCCGGTGATGTCGCTGGGGAGCAGGTCCGGGGTGAACTGCACGCGGCGCACGGGGCAGTCGATGGACCTCGCCAGCGCCTTGGCGAGCATCGTCTTGCCGACTCCGGGGACGTCCTCGATGAGAAGGTGGCCCTCGGCGAGCAGTACGGTCAGGGTCAGGCGGACCACGTCGCTCTTGCCCTCGATCACCGATTCGATCGACTCACGGATCCGGTGCGCGGTGACGACGAGATCATCAAGCTGCGGTGAGACGTCATGGGTTACTGCCACCCAGGCCTCCATGAAGGTGCGGCGGTTGCGCGCCGGGGGGTTCTGTCGCGGGACCTTTGCGATCCCCTTGCTCATTCTGTTTACCGACACTACGGTGCCGCGCGGACCGGCGGCGACTTTATCTGGTCATCAGGGATGATTCCGGGTGAATGGCCACAGTGTGTCCCATCCTCATCCCGATCCTGTGCGGATGACGTGCCGGTCCCGTGACGGATCGGGCGTCCGTTTCGGCCCCCGTGGTTCTCCTCTGGTCTACGAGCATTTCATGATCTTTGAGCTATTGGACGGTGTTTACGACACGCCCGCGGCCTATGTCGGGGCGCCAACCCCCTCCACTCCACCCCACCCCATTTGAACTGGGGAAATGTCGGTGAAACCCGCCGCGAAGAGGCGTGGAATCAGTTGACGGTGGAGAGAAGTGGAGTATGGTGGTGCGCAGTGGAGGGCAGGGCTGCGATGCCTGGCGCTCCGCTGGGCACGGGAGGTGAGGCCGATGTTCCTCGGCACCCACCACCCGCGTCTCGATGACAAGGGACGGCTGTTCCTGCCGGCGAAGTACCGTGAGGAGCTGGCGGAGGGTCTGGTGATCACCAAAGGCCAGGAGCGCTGCCTCTACGTCTTTCCCGTAGAGGAGTTCCAGCGCATAACCGAGGCTCTGCGCACCGCGCCGGTGACCGCCAAGGCGGTCCGTGACTACAGCCGCGTCCTGTTCGCCAGCGCGTCCGACGAGGTCGCCGACAAGCAGGGCCGGATCACCGTTCCGCAGGCCCTGCGTGAATACGCCAGCCTGCGCCGCGACTGCGTGGTCATCGGGGCCAACACCCGGCTGGAGATCTGGGCCGAGGATGCCTGGAGCGCCTATCTGGCCGACCAAGAGCAGGCTTTTGCCGATCTGTCGGAGGAGGTGCTGCCAGGGATTCTGTGACTCCACGGTCGACTCATCGGTGAAAACGTCGTTCGGCGAGGTCTCCACCCGCAACCACCTGCCCGTCAGCTGATGCACCTTCCCCGGTGTCAGGTGACGGGACGACACGCGGGTGCGGATGGGGACCTGGCCGGACGGCCCCGAGGGTAGGGGCCGGTTTCGACAGGCCGGTGAGGGCCCGCCGCACGTCCGCGGACGGGGCGGGAAACAAGGGGGTTGGCGCTTCATGCGCGCCGAGAACGACAGTCATGATCTGCATTCGCGCGGCCACGATCTCCAGCGCGATCCCCAGGCGCCGCCGGGCCACGTCCCGGTGATGCTCGACCGGGTGCTGGAACTGCTGGCCCCGGCGCTGAACAGGCCGGCCCCCGTGCTCGTCGACGCCAACCTCGGCCTCGGCGGCCACGCCGAGGCGCTGCTCGCCGCCCATCCCGCGCTCCACCTGATCGGGATCGACCGCGACCCCACCGCCATCGAGCGCTCCACCGCCCGGCTCGCCCCGTACGCCGACCGGATCACGCTGGTGCGCGCGGTCTCCGACGAGCTGGCCGAGGTGCTGGCCGACGCCGGCCGGCCGCGTGTCGACGCCGCCCTGTTCGACCTGGGCGTCTCCTCCCCGCAGCTGGACGAGGCCGAGCGCGGCTTCGCCTACTCCTACGACGCCCCGCTGGACATGAGGATGGACCGCGACCAGGAGCTCACCGCCGAGGTCGTGGTCAACACCTACTCCGCCCCCGAGCTGATCCGGATCCTGCGGGATTACGGAGAAGAACGATTCGCCCCGCGTGTCGCGAACCTAATCCTCAAGGAAAGGGCCAGAGAGGCCATAACGTCTACCAAGCGGCTTGCGGAGATCGTCCGGACGGCGATCCCGGCCGCGACCCGCAGGACCGGGGGCAACCCCGCCAAAAGGACTTTTCAGGCGTTGCGAATCGAGGTGAACGCGGAGTTGACGGCGCTGGAACGCGCGCTCCCGGCCGCGCTCGACGCACTGACGCTGGGCGGGCGCGTCGTCGTGCTCGCCTACCACTCCCTCGAGGACCGGCTGACCAAGCAGGTCATCACCGCGCGGACCCGGGACACCGGCCCGGCGGGACTCCCCGTCCCGCTGCCGGCCCACCAGCCGCGGTTCGCGCTCCTGACGAGGGGAGCCGAGCTTCCGAGCGAAGAGGAGGTGGCCCGCAACCCGCGGGCGGCCTCTGCCCGGTGTCGGGCGGCAGAGAGGATCCGTGAGGCAGTTGACGAGGAGTGAGACAGACGTCCGACGCGCCGCGCCCAGCCGCGGTGCCCGTCCCGCGCGCGTCCCCCGCGCGACGCCCCGCGGACGCCGGCCCGTGCCGGCCGCGGCCGGTCCCGTCGCGAGCCCGGCCACGCCGGTCCAGGCGGCGCCCGCCGCCGGGCGCCGGCGGGCGCCGAGGGCTCCCTTCCTGCTGCTCGTGGTCGGCCTGCTCTGCGGGGGCCTGGTCAGCCTGCTGCTGCTGAACGCCGTGCTCGCCAAGGACTCCTTCCGGGCCAGCGAGCTGCGCAAGGACATCAACGAGCTGCAGCTGGCCAGGGAGCAGAAGGAGAGCGTCAACATGCGCCTGGAGATGCCGGGCGTCCTGGCGCGCAACGACGAGAACCAGGGCGAGCAGCCGGACTGGGACACCGCACGCGTCATCATCCCCGGCAGCTCCTCGGGCGAGGTCGCCGGTGACACCCGCGCGCCCGCCGGACGGGAACGAGTGCCGGGCCCGGCCGGTGAGTGAGAGCGGCGGACGCAATCCCGTGCCGGGGCGCGACGATCCCCGGGGCGGGGCGGGCGGAGGCTCCGGCCGCCGGTCCGGCCGTCCGGGCGCGCCGAACGTCCCGGGCGTGAGCGGTTCCGGCGGCCCCCGCCCGGTGGAGGGTCCCCCCGGACCGTCCCCGGCGGGCAGGCCGGGTCCCGCGGGCAGGTCGTCCGCGGGCAGGACCTCCACGGGCAGGCCGTCCGCTTCCACGGGCAGGCCGTCCGCGGACCGCTCGTCCGGACGGGCCGCCAAGGGCAGGCCCGCGCCGGGGGAGGGGCCCGAGCAGACCGGCAGGCCCGGCCCGGCCGGGAAGGCGTCCCCGGCGGCCGGGCCCGGCGGGGCGGCCGCGGGGCCGGGAAAGGCCTCCGGTGCCCGCCAGGGCGCCGCACGGTCCGGCAGGAACGGTCCGGCGGCCCGGCCCTCGGCGGCACCCGCCCGGCCTGTCGTGCCTCCGGGCCCGGCCGCACGACAGCCGGGCTCCGCGAGCTCCGCGGGCTCGGGCAGGGGGGCCGTCACCCCGCCGGGCCCGGCCAGGACGGGCTCGCCCGCGTCCCCGGGCGGCCCGCGCACGCCCGGGAAACCCGAGAAGCCCGGCAGGTCCGGCGCGCCGGGATCTCCCGCAAGGGGACCGGCCGCCCAGGGCGGCTCCGGCGCGTCCGGCAGGCAGAACCCCACCGGCAGACCGGGGGCGGCGGGCAGGCCCGGCCCCACCGGCAGGCAGACGCCCACCGGCAGGCCGGGACCGGCCGCCAGGCCGTCCGCCTCGGGCTCGCCGGGCAGGACCGGACGGCCGGAGGGCCGCCCGTCGGCGCGTCCCGACCGGGGCGGCGCCTCCGGGACCCCCGGCAGGCCGGTCAGGCCCCCCGCAAGGCCGGGGGCCGCCGAGACGACGGGCAGGCCGGTCCGTCCCGGGCCGCCGGGCGGGCCCGTCCGGCCGGGGAGTCCCGAGACGACGCGCAGGCCGCCCGGGGCGGAGCCGCGCGGCCCGGTGCGGGTCCCGCGCGCGGACGAGCCGCCCCCGTCCGGAGGGGCGCGTCCCGGTGCCCGCGGTGAGCGCCCGCGCGCGGGCGGGCGCGGTGGCGGCCCGGGTGGCAGGCCGCCCCGGCCTCCGGCGCGCCCGGTCGCGGTGCTGCGCCTGGGCAACCCCCGCCGGCGCATCGGCATCGGCCTGATGGTGATGACCTTCGTGCTCTCCATCTTCGCCGGGCGGCTGATCCAGCTGCAGGGCCTGGACTCCAAGGTCTACACGGCCGAGGCGGCCAAGCAGCGCGTCCAGGAGGAGAGGCTGCCCGCCAGGCGGGGGTCGATCACCGACGTCAAGGGCCACGAGCTCGCGCTGACCCTGGAGGCGCGCGAGATCTTCGTGGACCCCTCGGAGATCTCCGACGACAGGCGCGACCAGGTGGCCACGATCCTGGCCAAGGAACTGAACACCACCAAGGAGACGATCCTCGCCAAACTGGCCGATCGCACCAGCCGCTACCAGCAGATCGCCGCGGCCGCCGACCCGGCGGTCGCCCAGCGGATCATGGCGCACGACCTCAAGGGCGTCGGCAGCAAGCACCGCTACCGCCGTGACTACCCCGGCGGCGACCTGGCGGGCACCCTGCTGGGCTTCGTCGGCACCGACGGCACCGGGCTGGCCGGGCTGGAGAGCACCTACGACAAGCTGCTCGCCGGACGCGACGGCAAGCAGATCATCGAGACGGGCCGCCAGGGGCAGCGCATCCCGATGACCCGCAGCACCCTGCAGGCCCCCATCGAGGGCAGGGACGTGCGGCTGACCATCGACCGCGACGTCCAGTGGGCCGCGCAGAAGGTGATCGCCGAACAGGTCGAGGCCACCGGTTCCCGTACCGGCAGCGTCATCGTGATGGACGTGCCGACCGGGCAGGTCGTCGCCATGGCCAACGCGCCCGAGCTGGACCTGGGCAACTGGATGGCCGCGGCCGGCGCCGACCGGGTCAACCGGTCGGTCACCGACGTGTTCGAGCCGGGCAGCACCAACAAGGTCATCACCGCGGCGGCGGCCCTGGAGTCCGGGGCGGTGCGGCCGGAGACCCCGTTCACGGTCCCCGACCAGATCCGGTGCGCCGACCAGGTGCTCAAGGACTCCCACCCGCACCCCGTCGAGCGGCTGACCTTCTCCGGCATCGTGGCGACCTCCAGCAACGTGGGCACCATCCTGGCCACCCAGCGGATCGGCGACGAGAAGCTCCACTCGATGCTGCAGCGCTTCGGGTTCGGCACCCGGCCCGGCACCGGCCTGCCGGGGGAGGAGGCCGGGCTGCTGCCCGACTGGAAGGACTGGTCGGGCAGCCAGCGCTGCACGATCGCCTACGGCCAGGGCGTCTCGGTGACCGCGCTGCAGACGGCCAGCGTCTACCAGACCATCGCCAACGGCGGGGTGCGCGTCACGCCGCAGGTGGTGGCCGGGACCACCGGCGAGAACGGCGCCTTCACGGCGTCCCCTCCGGCCGAGCGGACCCGGGTGATCAGCGAGCGTACGGCACGGGAGGTCTCCGCGATGCTGGAGGCCGCGGTGAGCGAGGGCGGCACCGGCAACCTCGCCTCGATCGACGGCTACCGGGTGGCGGGCAAGACCGGCACCGCGATGCGCTACGACACCAGGTGCCAGGGCTACTGCGGCTACACCGCGACGTTCGTCGGCTTCGCCCCGGCGGACAAGCCCAGGCTGGTCGTCCTGGCGGTCCTGCAGGACCCCCAGGAGGGCCACTACGGCGGTGAGATCGCCGCCCCGGTCTTCAAGAGGGTGATGACGTTCGCGCTGAAGAGCGGGAAGATCCCGCCGACCGGAACCCGGCCGTCCCCGGTGCGGATACGCGCCGGGGAGTGACGAGTGAAGGTACGCTCTCCGCCGTGCGTCCCCCGTCGTCCATGCGACCCTCAAACAGTTCACCCCGCCCGCTCTCGGGGCTGGCGAGCCTCATCGGCGCGCCCTCGGGCACGTCGCGGGCACCGCTCGCCGCCGTCCGCGGGGTCACCATCGACTCCCGGCGGGTGTGCCGCGGAGACCTCTACGTCGCGCTGCCCGGGTCCGCGGCCCACGGCGCCGACTTCTCCGCGCAGGCCCTCGCCGCGGGTGCCGCCGCGATCCTGACCGACGAGGCGGGACGGGCGGCCGCGGTCGCGACCGGCCTGCCGGTGCTCGTCGTGCCCGACCCCCGCGCCGTGCTCGGGCAGGTCTCGGCCTGGGTGTACGGCAACCCCGCCGCCGACGTGACGGTCATCGGGGTCACCGGGACGAGCGGCAAGTCCACCACCGGGTTCCTGCTGGAGGCCGGGCTGCGGGCCGCGGGGCACCGGGCGGGCCTGATCGGGGGCGTCGAGATCCACGTCGGCGAGCTGCACTTCCCGCCGGGCCTCACCACGCCCGAGGCCAGCGACCTGCACGGCCTGTTCGCGCTGATGCGCGAGCAGGGCGTCACCGCCGCGGCCATGGAGGTCTCCAGTCACGCGCTGGCGCTGGGCCGGGTGGACGGGGTCTTCTACGACGTGGCGCTGTTCACCAACCTGTCCCAGGACCACCTGGACTTCCACCGCGACCTCGACGACTACTTCGCGGCCAAGGCCCGGCTGTTCACCGCCGCGATGAGCCGGGTGGGGGTGGTCAACATCGACGACGCCCACGGGCGCGCGCTGCTGGACATCGCCGAGATCCCGATGACCACCTTCTCGGCCCAGGGATCGCCCGAGGCCGACTGGAGGGCCCTGGACGCGAGCCTGGGGCCCGAGGGCGGCGTCTTCCGGGTGGTGGGCCCCGGCGGCGTCGAGGAGGCCGTGTCGATCAACCTGCCGGGTCCCTTCAACGTGGCCAACGCGCTGGGCGCGATCGTCGCGCTGGTGGAGGCGGGGGTGCCGCTGAGGGCCGCGGTGGCCGGCGTCGGGTCGCTGCCGGGCGTTCCCGGCCGGATGGAGCGGGTCGCCGGTGGCGAGGACTTCCAGGTCATCGTGGACTACTCGCACAAGCCGGGCGCGGTCGAGTCGGTGCTGTGCTCGCTGCGGGAGATCACCAAGGGCCGGATCATCATGGTGCTCGGCTGCGGGGGTGACCGCGATCGCGGTAAACGCCCAATGATGGGAGAAGCCATCGCAAGGCTCGCAGATGTGGCTATTCTCACCAGCGACAACCCCCGCTCCGAGGATCCGCTGCGGATCCTGGCCGAGATGATGGACGGAGTTCTCGGTGTGCCCCGGGACGGGCGCGCACATGTGATCATTGAGCCGGACCGTGCCGCGGCCATCGACCTGGCCGTCGGCCGGGCGGGGTTCGGGGACGTCGTCGTCGTGGCCGGCAAGGGTCACGAGCAGGGCCAGTACGTCGGCGACCAGGTGCTCCCCTTCGACGACAGGCAGGTCGTGGCCGAGGCGATCGTCAGGCGCAGGAACCGCACCGGGCGCCGAAGCACGTATGGAGAGTAGGGAAGAAGCATCATGATCCCGTTGCCGCTGGCGAGGATCGCCGAGATCACCTCGGGGGCCCTCGCGGGCATGGCCGACCCACGCGCGGTGGTGCGCGGCCCGGTCGTCATCGACTCCCGCGCCGTCGAACCCGGGGCGCTGTTCGTCGCGATCAGGGGTGAGCGGGCCGACGGGCACGACTTCGCCGCGCGGGCCGTCGAGGCGGGCGCGGTCGCCGTACTGGCTTCCCGGCCGGTCGACGCCCCCGCCGTCGTCGTCGGCGACACCGTGGCGGCCCTGGCCTCGCTGGCCACCGCCGTCTGCGCGGACCTGCCGGCCGTCACGGTCGTCGGCGTCACCGGCTCGGCGGGCAAGACCACCACCAAGGACCTGCTGGCCCGCCTCACCGCCAGGATCGGCCCGACGGTCGCGCCGGTCGAGTCGTTCAACAACGAGATCGGCCACCCGCTGACCGTGCTCAAGGCGGGCGAGGACACCCGGTACCTGGTGCTGGAGCTCAGCGCCAGGAACGCCGGGCACATCGCCCACCTGGCCCGGATCGCCCCGCCGAGCATCGGCGTGGTCCTCAACGTCGGCACCGCGCACCTGGGCGTCTTCGGCAGCAGGGAGGCGATCGCCCGCGCAAAGGGCGAGCTGGTCGAGGCGCTGCCCGAAGACGGCGTGGCCGTGCTCAACGCCGACGACCCGCTGGTGGCCGCGATGGCCGGGCGCACCCGCGCCCGCGTCACCTGGTACGGCCGGGCGCGGGACGCGCACGTGCGGGCCGAGAACGTCACCGTCGACGACCGGGGCCGCGCCTCCTTCACGCTGCGCACCCCCTCCGGCGCCGCCCCGATCGGCCTGCGGCTGTACGGCGAGCACGCCGTGCAGAACGCGCTGGCCGCCGCCGCGGCCGCCTACGAGCTCGGGCTGCCGGTCGCCACCATCGCCGAGGAGCTGTCGGAGGCCGAGCCGCGCAGCCGCTGGCGGATGGAGGTCACCGACCGCGCCGACGGCGTGACCGTGGTCAACGACGCCTACAACGCCAACCCCGACTCCATGCGCGCGGCCTTCGCGGCGCTGGACGCGCTCGCGGGCGGACGGCGCCGCTTCGCCGTCGTCGCCGCCCTGCGCGAGCTGGGCGAGGAGAGCGACGCGCTCAACGAGGAGCTGGGCCGCCTGGCCGGTGGCGCGGGCCTGGCCGGCCTGCTGGTCGTCGGCCCCGACGCCGAGCCGGTGCTGGCGGGCGCCCAGGCCGCCGTACGGGACACCGGGGCGGCCACCCGGGTCGCGCACGCGGCCGACGTGACCCGTGCGGGCGAGGAGCTGGCCACGCTGCTGGCGCCCGGAGACGCCGTGCTGGTCAAGGGACCGCGCGCGGCCGGCCTGGAACGGGTGGCCGCGGCCCTGCTCGGGGGTGACCGCCGATGAGGGAGATCCTCGTCGCGGCCGCGGTGAGCCTGGTGCTGTCCATGCTGGGCACGCCGCTGGCGATCCGGCTGTTCTCCCGGCGCGGTTACGGGCAGAGCATCCGGGAGGAGGGGCCGTCGGGCCACCACGACAAGCGCGGCACCCCCACCATGGGCGGCACGGTGATCGTGATCGCCTCGCTGGTCGGCTTCGCCTGCGCCCACCTGTACAGCCTCACCCCGCCCACGGCCTCGGCCGTCCTGGTGCTGTTCCTGATGACGGGGCTGGGCGCGGTCGGCTTCCTCGACGACTTCATCAAGATCTACAAGCAGCGCAGCCTGGGCCTGCGGAGCGGTGCCAAGGCGCTGGGCCAGCTCGTCGTGGGCGCGGTCTTCGCGGTGCTGGTGACCCGCTTCCCGAACGAGTACCTGATCACCCCGGCCGAGACGCGGCTGTCGTTCCTGCGGGACTTCGGCCCCTCGATCGGCATCGTCGGGTTCACCATCTGGGTGCTGATCATGATCGTGGGCTTCTCCAACGCGGTGAACCTCACCGACGGACTGGACGGCCTGGCCAGCGGCGCCACCGGCGTGGTGCTGGGCTCGTACGTGCTGATCGGCAACTGGCAGCTGCGCAACAGCTGCACCACCCAGCTCGGCCCCAACTGCTACTGGGTGCGCGACCCGCTGGACGTGGCCGTGGTGGCCGCGGCCGTGCTCGGCGCGCTGGTCGGCTTCCTGTGGTGGAACGCCCCGCCCGCGAAGATCTTCATGGGCGACACCGGGTCGCTGGCCCTGGGCGGCGTGGTCGCCGGTCTGGCCATCACCACCCGGACCCAGCTGCTGCTGATCATCCTCGCCGGCCTGTGCGTGCTGATCACCATGTCGGTGATCATCCAGGTGGGCTTCTTCAAGATGACCGGGAAACGGGTCTTCAGGATGGCCCCGCTGCAGCACCACTTCGAGTTGTCGGGCTGGGCGGAGACCACCATCGTGGTCCGCTTCTGGCTGATCGCCGGCCTGTGCGCCGCCGCCGGGCTGGGCCTGTTCTACGTGGAATGGATGCCCAAGCTGTGAACGGCGTACCGGAGAACGGCGACCCGGCGCACGGCGCCCGGATGAGCGGCGCCCGGGTGAGCGGCGGCGTCACGGTGGACGCGGCGCGGGGCGTCCGGTGATCTGCGTCGCGGGCCTGGGCGTCTCGGGCGTCGCCGCCGCCCGCGTGATGGCCGCCCGGGGCGAGAAGGTGGTCGTCCTGGAGGGCAGGGACGGCGAGCGGGCCAGGACGGTCGCCGCCGAGCTCGCCGCGCTCGGTGTCGAGGTCCGCTTCGGCGAGCCGGCCGAGCCCCCGCCGGGCACCACGACGATCGTCACCACCGGCTGGCCCCCGCACCACCCGATGCTCGCCGCCGCCGCGGCGGCCGGGATCGAGGTGATCGGCGAGGTCGAGCTGGCCTGGCGGCTGCGCCCCGAGGGGGCCGCCCCCTGGCTGGCGCTGACCGGCACCAACGGCAAGACCACCGCGGTCCGGATGCTCACCTCGATGCTGCTGGCCGCCGGGCACCGCGCACTGGCCGTCGGCAACGTCGGCACCCCGGTGGTGGAGGCCGTCGGCGGGCCGTGCGAGGTGCTGGCGGTGGAGCTGTCCAGCTTCCAGCTGCACCGCTCGCCCGGCATCGCCCCGCTGGCTGCCGCGGTGCTCAACGTCGCGCCCGACCACCTGGACTGGCACGGCTCCATGGAGGAGTACGCCCGCGTCAAGGGGGAGATCTTCGCCCGGGCCGGGACGGTCGTGTACAACGCCGACGACGAGTGGGCGACCAGGCTGGCCGCGCCGTACCTGACCGCGCCCGGCACGGCCGTGAGCGCGACCGGGCCCGCGGCGGTGCCCGGGTCCGCGACGGTCCCGGCGACGGTGCCCCCGGGCGTGCGGAGCGTGGGCTTCACCCTGGGCGTCCCGCGTCCCGGGCAGCTCGGCGTGGTCGAGGACCTGCTGGTGGACCGGGCGTTCACCGCCGACCCGGTGACCGGCGCCGAGGAGCTGGCCTCGTTCGGCGACGTCCGCCCGCTCGCGCCGCACAACGTGGCCAACGCGCTCGCCGCCGCCGCCCTGGCCAGGGCCTACGGGGTGCCCGCGGACGCGGTCCGGCGCGGCCTGCTGGACTTCGTGCCCGACCCGCACCGGATCGCGCACGTGGCCAGGGTCGCCGGGGTGGACTACGTGGACGACTCCAAGGCCACCAACCCGCACGCGGCCGCCGCGTCGCTGGCCGCCTACCCCTCGGTCGTCTGGGTCGCCGGAGGGCAGCTCAAGGGCGCCGACGTCGGCGAGCTGGTGCGCCGGGCCGCGCCCCGGCTCCGCGGAGCGGTGCTCCTGGGCGTCGACCGCGGACGAATTCGCGAGGCTCTGGCGCGACACGCCGGGAATGTTCCGGTGGTGGAGGTGGCCGGGCAAGACACTGGGGTCATGGATCGCGTCGTCACCGAAGCCGCCAGGCTCGCCGCCCCCGGAGACACCGTGCTGCTGGCCCCGGCCGGTGCCTCCTGGGACATGTTCACCGGATACCCCGCCCGAGGGGAGGCGTTCGCCAGGGCCGTGCACCGCCTCGCCGGGACCGGCACCGGGACGGACGGCGGACCGCGGGCGTGAGCGCGACCGCGCACGAGAGGGCGGCGCAGGAGAAGACCGCGCACGAGAAGGTCCCCGGCCGCCCCGACGGGTTCCGCGAGCACCTGACGGCCCTGCGCGAGATGCTCGACCGGCCGCTGACCTCGTACTACCTGATCCTGGGGTGCAGCGCGCTGCTGCTGGTGCTGGGCCTGATGATGGTGCTGTCGGCCTCCAGCATCGAGGCGCTGCAGGAGGTGGGCGACCCCTTCTACTGGTTCTTCAAGCAGTCGATCTCGGCCGCGCTCGGCCTGCCGCTGATGTGGATCTGCGCGCACCTGCCGCTGCGGTTCTTCCGGCTCGCCGGGTACCCGCTGATGGTGCTCTCCCTGCTCGCCCTGGTGCTGGTGCTGTTCGTCGGCACCTCCCAGCTCGGCGCCCAGCGCTGGATCGACCTGGGCCCGATCTACCTGCAGCCGTCCGAGCCCGCCAAGCTCGGGCTGATGCTGTGGGGGGCCGACCTGCTGGCCCGCAGGGCGCGGGGCGGCCTGATCGAGTGGCGCAGCCTGCTCATCCCGCTGATGCCGGGCACCGCGATCCTGGCCGTCATGGTCATGCTGGGCAGCGACCTGGGCACCACCCTGGTGCTGATGATGATCTTCCTGTCGCTGCTGTGGGTGGTGGGGGCGCCGCTGAGACTGTTCGGCGGCATCCTCGCGATGGCCGTGCTCGCGACCGTCGTCATGATCACCACGGAGGGCTACCGCTGGGACCGGGTCACGGGCTGGCTCGACCCGTGGGGCAACGCCCAGGGATCGGGCTTCCAGGCCGTACAGGGGCAGATCGCCATCGGCAGCGGTGGCTGGTTCGGCCTCGGCCTGGGCTCCAGCCGGCAGAAGTGGAGCTGGATCCCGCACGCCGAGAGCGACTTCATTTTCTCCATCCTCGGCGAGGAGCTCGGCCTGATGGGCACGCTCGTCGTGATCGCGCTGTTCGGGCTGCTCGGCTACGCCGGGCTGCGGGTCGCCACCCGGGTCAAGGACCCGTTCGTCCGGCTCGCCTCCGTCGCCACGGTCGCCTGGATCGTCGGCCAGGCCATCGTCAACATCGGCGCGGTCATCGGCGTGCTGCCCATCACCGGCATCCCGCTGCCGCTGGTCTCCTACGGGGGGTCGGCGCTGCTGCCCACCCTGGCCGCGCTCGGCATGCTGCTGTCGTTCGCCAAGCACGAACCCGGCGCCCGCGAGGCGCTCGCCGCCCATGGCCCCGGACCGGTGGCGCGGGGCCTAAGCTGGCTTGGCCTGGGTGGTCCGGCCCGGAGACGATGGCCGGTCCGCGGACGACGATGAGCGAAAGGACCGAAATGAGGGTGGTCCTCGCCGGTGGCGGGACGGCCGGTCACATCGAACCGGCGCTGGCCCTGGCCGACGCGCTGCGCAGACTCGACCCCGACATCGCCATCACCTGCCTCGGCACCGAGCGCGGCCTGGAGACCCGGCTGGTGCCGGCCAGGGGGTACGAGCTGGAGCTGGTGCCCGCGGTGCCGCTGCCGCGCGCCCTGACACCCCAGCTGCTGAGCGTGCCGGGCCGCCTGGCGGGCGCCGTCAACGCGGCCGCCGCCATCATGGACCGCGTCCGGGCCGACGTGCTGGTCGGCTTCGGCGGCTACGTGGCGACCCCGGCCTACCTGGGGGCGCGCCGGCGCGGCGTGCCGATCGTGGTGCACGAGGCCAACCCGCGTCCCGGCCTGGCCAACCGGCTGGGCGCGCGCCTGACCGAGCACGTCTTCACCGGGCACCCGGACACCCCGCTGAGCAACGCCGAGTACGTCGGCATCCCGCTGCGCCGCGAGATCGCCGACCTGGACCGGCTCTCCATGGGCGACAAGGCGCGCTCCTGGTTCGGCCTGGAGGCCGACCTGCCGACGCTGCTGGTCACCGGCGGCTCCCAGGGGGCCCGCTCGCTCAACCGGGCGGCCCTGGCCGCCGCCCCCGCGCTGCGCCGCGCCGGCGTGCAGGTGCTGCACGTCATCGGGCCGAAGAACACCCTGGAACAGGAGCCGCCACCCCCGGGCGACCCGCAGTACGTCGTGCTGCAGTACGTCGACCGGATGGACCTGGCCTACGCCGCGGCCGACTTCGTCCTGTGCCGCAGCGGCGCCATGACCTGCGCCGAGCTGACCGCGGTGGGCCTGCCGGCGGTGTACGTCCCGCTGCCGCACGGCAACGGCGAGCAGCGGCTCAACGCCACGCCGATCGTGCAGGGCGGCGGAGGCATGATGGTCGACGACGCCGAGCTGTCGCCGGAGTGGATCGTGCACAACGTGCTGCCCGTCCTGCGCGACCCCGAGCGGGTCGTCGGCATGTCGGAGGCGGCCTCCAGGATGGGCAGGAAGGACGCCGACGTGGCGCTGGCGCACCGGGTGCTGCGCGTGGCGGCGCAGGGCAGGGCCGCCGGATGAGCGCGCGGGCGGGCGCACGGCGGATCCGGCGCGGCGCTCACCCGGCGCGGCACGGGTGGACAGGGGCGCGAACGGGTGGGACACGAGGCCGCCGGCGCGGCGTACGAGGAGGAGTGAGCGGCCGATGAGCCTTGTCAAGCTGGTGGATCCGGTCGCGGCCGGCGACCTGGGGCGGGTCCACTTCATCGGGATCGGCGGTTCCGGCATGTCCGGGATCGCGCGCATCCTGCTCAAGCGGGGCGTGCCGGTCTCCGGCAGCGACGCGCGCGGGTCCGAGATGGTGACCGAGCTGCGGGAGCTGGGGGCGAGGATCCACATCGGCCACGCCGCCTCGCACATCAGGCAGGTCGACACCGTCGTGGTCTCCACCGCGATCCGCGACTCCAACCCCGAGCTGGGCGAGGCGCTCCGCCAGGGCCTGCGGGTCATCCCCAGGGCCGCGGCGCTCGCCTCGGTGATGGCGGGCAGGACCGGGGTGGCGCTGGCCGGCACCCACGGCAAGACCACCACCACCTCGATGCTCACCGTGGCCCTGCAGAAGTGCGGCGCCGACCCCTCGTACTGCGTGGGCGGGCAGCTGGTGACGACCGGGCTGGGTGCCGACGAGGGCTCGGGCACGGTGTTCGTCGCCGAGGCCGACGAGAGCGACGGGTCGTTCCTGATGCTGGCCCCCGACATCGCGGTGGTGACCAACGTCGAGCCCGACCACCTGGACAACTACGGCGACCCGCGCGCCGTGCACGACAGTTTCGCCCGCTTCGTCGAGCGCGTCGGCACCACCGTGGTGCTCTGCGCCGACGACCCCGGCTCGGCCGCGCTGATCCCGATCGCCCGCGCCCGCGGCCTGAAGGTCGTCACCTACGGCGAGTCCGGGGAGGCCGACCTGAGGGTGAGCGACATCACCCCCGAGGGGCTGGGCCTGAGCTTCAGGCTCGGCGGCCACGGTGAGGTCAGGCTCGCCGTGCCCGGCCGCCACAACGCGCTCAACGCGGCCTCGGCCATCGCGGTGGCCGGTGAGCTGGGCGTCTCCTTCGGGGAGATCCGCGACGGCCTGGCGCTCTTCACCGGCGCCAAGCGGCGCTTCGAGGCCAAGGGCGAGGCGGGCGGGGTGGCGGTCTTCGACAGCTACGCCCACCACCCGACCGAGCTCGCCGCCGACCTGCGCGCGGCCCGGGACGTGGTCGCGTCCTTCGCCTCCGGCGACGGCAGGGTCATCGCGGTCTTCCAGCCGCACCTGTACTCGCGCACCAGGTTCTTCGCCGACGAGTTCGGCACCGCGCTCGGCCTGGCCGACGAGGCCATCGTGCTGGACGTCTACGGCGCCCGCGAGGACCCCGAGCCGGGGGTGTCGGGGGCGCTGGTGGCGGGCAAGGTGACGCTGCCCGCCGAGCGGGTGGCCTACGCGCCCGACCGGGACGGGGTGCCCGCCCTGGTGGCGGGCCGGGCCCGGCCCGGTGACATCGTCCTGACCATGGGCGCGGGCGACGTGACCGAGCTGGGGCCCAGGATCGTGGCGGAGCTGGCCGCGCGGTGACGCGCGCCGGCGGGTTCGGGCCCACCGCGGAGGGGCGGTGATGAACCGGTGATGAACGGGGTGTGGAGATCGGGCGTCCTGGTGCTGCTCACCGTGGCGGTCGTCGGCATCGCCGCCTGGCTGGTGTTCTTCTCGCCGGTGCTCGGGGTGCGGGAGATCGAGGTCGTGGGCAACGCGGACGTGTCGGACGAGCAGATCCGGCGGACGGCGCAGGTGGCCGACGGCAGGCCGCTGGCCACGGTCGACGTGGCCGAGGTCACCTCCAGGATCCGCGCCATCCCGCAGGTCGAGTCGGTGAAGGTCAGCCGCACCTGGCCGGACACGCTGCGGGTGCAGGTCGTCGAGCGCGAGCCGGTGGCGGTGGTGCCGGCCGGCGGCCGGTCCGCGCTGATGGACCGGCACGGGGTGGTCGTCGAGGTCAGGGACGTGGCCCCGCCGGTCCTGCCCGTGCTGCGGGTGGCCCGGCCCGGCCCCGGGGACCCGGCGACCGCGGCGGCGCTCACCGTCATCACCGCGCTGCCGGACGATCTGGCGCGCCGGGTCGCGGAGGTGCTCGCCCCCTCGGCGGAGACGGTCTCGCTCCGCCTCAAGGACGGCCGCTCGGTCGTCTGGGGCGGCGGCGACCGTCCCGCCGACAAGGCGCGCATCCTTGTTACGCTGCTCGAACGCCGGGCCGACAGCTATGACGTCAGTTCGCCTGACGTGGTGACCGTCAAGTGATCTCATCGAAGGGCGGGCCTTCCCGGAAAAGGACGGCCCGCGACACGCTGGACGTGCTTGCGGCGCGGTTAGTTGACCCGCCAGGAGCGCAACTCCTACTGTCCGTATCACTCCTCAGGTTGACATAAAGCTAAATCTCAACTTGAGGGTGAGGGTTTCAAAAACGACGGCACGGGCCCCGTGCCGCATGAAATTGCAAGTCAACGAGCGGAAAGGCCCCTCGTCGTGGCAGCACCGCAGAACTACCTCGCGGTCATCAAGGTTGTAGGAATCGGCGGAGGCGGAGTCAACGCCGTCAACCGGATGATCGAGGAGGGACTCAAGGGCGTCGAGTTCATCGCCATCAATACCGACGCCCAGGCGCTGCTGATGAGTGACGCCGACGTCAAGCTCGACGTCGGGCGGGAGCTCACCCGCGGCCTCGGCGCGGGGGCGAACCCCGAGGTCGGGCGCAAGGCGGCCGAGGACCACCGCGAGGAGATCGAAGAGGTCCTCAAGGGTGCCGACATGGTCTTCGTCACCGCCGGTGAGGGCGGCGGCACCGGCACCGGCGGCGCCCCCGTGGTGGCCAACATCGCCCGCACGCTGGGCGCGCTGACCATCGGCGTGGTGACCCGGCCCTTCAGCTTCGAGGGCCGGCGCAGGGCGATGCAGGCCGACGCCGGGATCGAGACCCTCCGCGAGGAGGTCGACACCCTCATCGTGATCCCGAACGACCGGCTGCTGTCGATCTCCGACCGGCAGGTGAGCGTGCTGGACGCCTTCAAGGCGGCCGACCAGGTGCTGCTCTCCGGTGTCCAGGGCATCACCGACCTGATCACCACCCCCGGCCTGATCAACCTCGACTTCGCCGACGTGAAGTCCGTCATGTCCGGGGCCGGTTCGGCCCTGATGGGCATCGGTCACGCGCGCGGCGACGACCGCTCGGTCGCCGCGGCCGAGATGGCCGTGTCCAGCCCGCTGCTGGAGGCCAGCATCGACGGCGCGCACGGCGTGCTGCTGTCCATCGCCGGTGGTTCCGACCTCGGCCTGTTCGAGATCAACGAGGCGGCCCAGCTCGTCTCCACCGCCGCGGCTCCGGACGCCAACATCATCTTCGGTACGGTCATCGACGACGCCCTCGGCGACGAGGTGCGCGTCACCGTGATCGCCGCCGGGTTCGACGAGCCCGAGCCCGCGCCCAAGCAGCTCGCGCAGCCGGCCGCGCGTCCCCAGCAGGCCACGCGTCCCGCCCCGGCACCGCAGGCCGCCCCGGTCCGGCCGCTGGCCCCCACGGTCAAGAACGAGCCGCGCTCCGAGCTCCGGCACGAGCCGCGGCACGAGGGCCGCCACGAGGCCAGGCCCGAGCCCAGGGTGGAGCACGCCCCGCCCCCGTCGGTGCGGCCGGTCGCCACCCCGCAGCCCGCGCCCGTGGAGCAGCCCGCCCAGCAGATCCACCCGGTCCAGCCCGCGTCCTCCCCGTCCGAGGGCGGCGAGCCGCACCGCGGGGAGGAGCCGCACACCCCGCCGCTGTCGATCCCGCGTCCCGCCCCCGAGCCGTCACAGCCCACGCCGATCTCCGCGCGGGTCCCGGACCCGGCCCGGCGCCGACCAGTGATCTTCGAGGAGCAGGAGGAGGAGCTGGACGTCCCCGACTTCCTCAAGTGAGATCGGTCACCCCGGGAACGGGGGACGAGCGCCCCGCCGCGCCGGCGGGAGCCGACGGGGACGGCTCCGCGGACCGGCCGGCCGGCGCGGACGCGGCGCAGGCGACACGACGTGACGAGATCGCGGCCGGCCTGGCCCGGGTCGAGGCGGAGATCGCCGAGGCCTGCCGGGCGGCCGGACGTCACCGCGAGGAGCTGACGCTCGTCGCGGTGAGCAAGACCTACCCCGCCTCCGACGTGCGGCTGCTGGCCGGGCTCGGCATCACCGACGTGGGGGAGAACCGCGACCAGGAGGCCTCGGCCAAGGCGCGCGACTGCGCCGGCCTGGACCTGCGCTGGCACTTCATCGGCCAGCTGCAGACCAACAAGGCCCGCTCGGTGGTCGGCTACGCCGACGTCGTCCACTCGGTCGACCGCCCGCGCCTGGTCACCGCGCTCAACCGGGAGGCGCTCGCGGCGGGACGCCGGATCACCTGCCTGGTGCAGGTGGCCCTGGACGGGGACCCGGCCAGGGGCGGCGCGCGGCCCGAGGAGGTCGAGGCGCTGGCGGACGCCGTCGCCGGTGCCGGAGGACTCGCGCTCGGCGGGGTGATGGCGGTCGCCCCCCTCGGCCAGGACCCCGGCAGGGCGTTCGCCCGGCTGCGGGAGATCGCGCACTCCGTCCGCGAGGCCCACCCCGAGGCCGTCGTCGTCTCGGCAGGGATGAGCGGGGACCTGTCCCAGGCCATTGCCAACGGCGCGACACACCTGCGTGTTGGTACGGCGTTGCTCGGTCGCAGGAAGCCCTTCGTCAGGTAATGTCCCTTCAAGTGGACCTTGGCATCCACGTGTCCTGACAGCGGTCGAACGGTGGTGAGCTCAAGGCGGTCGGCCGGCCCCTCGGGCGCATCGAGGTAAGACGGAGGAAGAAGTAGCGATGGCCGGCGCGATGCGCAAGATGGCGGTCTACCTCGGTCTTGTCGAGGACGACCGTTACGAGAGATACGACAGCTACCCCGACGACGAGTACGAGGAGTTCGACGACACGCGCCGCGAGGGCGACGAGCGCCCTGGCACGGTCCACGACCTTCCGGACGACACCGACCCGGCCGTACCCGCCGTCAGGCCCGCGACGGCCGTCCTGGAGCGTCGTACGACCGATCTGGCACGCATCACCACCCTTCACCCCCGTACGTACAACGAGGCGCGGACCATCGGCGAGCACTTCCGGGACGGCACACCGGTCATCATGAATCTGACCGAGATGGTTGACAGTGACGCAAAGCGCCTCGTCGATTTCGCGGCAGGTCTGGTCTTTGGCCTACACGGCAGCATTGAACGTGTTACCAACAAGGTGTTCCTGTTGTCCCCAGCCAATGTCGAGGTGACCGCCGAGGACAAGGCCCGAATCGCGGAACGCGGATTCTTCAACCAGAGCTAGAGTTCCATCATGAACAGTGACCGGCCCGACAGGTCCCGACGGGGCAGCGGACGGCGGAGCGAAGTGGAGGCGGGGGCGGACCGTGGAGATCGTTAGTGGGGTCCTGGTCTTTGTCCTGTCGATCTACCTCGTTCTGCTGATCGGCAGAATGATCTTGGAGACGGTGCAGGCGTTCGCCCGTCAGTGGCGGCCCACCGGCATCGTCCTGGTGCTGGCGGAGCTCGTATACACGGTGACCGACCCACCTCTCAAGTTCCTCCGCCGTTTCATTCCACCACTCCGGTTGGGTACGGTGGCCTTTGACCTAAGCTTCACACTGCTGTTCATCTTGGTCGTGGTCTTGATCCAACTCGTGTCCGCGCGTTTTTGATCGGGTACCGTCCCCCCGGACAGACTCCAAGCGCGCCAAGGAGACCGAAATGCCGTTGACGCCCGCCGACGTGCGGAACAAGCAATTCAGTACGACCCGCCTCAGGCCGGGCTACGACGAGGAGGAGGTAGACGCCTTCCTCGACGAGGTCGAGTCCGAGTTGGACCGTCTCATCCAGGAGAACGAGGAGCTCCGCGCCAAGCTGGCGGAGTGCCTGCGGGGCAAGGTGCCCGGCGGGATGGGCATGGCCATGGCGCCGGCCCCCATCGCCGAGCCCAAGCCCGAGATGATGATGCAGCAGCCGGAGCCGATGCGCGCTCCCGAGCCGGTGCAGCACCAGCAGCCCGTCCCGGTCGGCATGGGAATGCCCCCGGCCGAGGACAACATGGACACCGCCGCGCGCGTGCTCGCCCTCGCGCAGCAGACCGCGGACCAGGCCATCGCGGACGCCCGCCGGGAGGCGGACGAGACCGTGACCCGTGCGCGCCGCGAGGCCGACGACATCCTCGGCAAGGCGCGCCGCCAGGCCGAGCAGGTCATCGGTGACGCCCGTGCCCGCGCCGAGACGCTGGAGCGCGACGCGCAGGAGCGGCACCGCCAGGCCATGGGCTCGCTGGTGCAGACCCGTGACGAGCTGGAGCGCAAGGTCGAGGAGCTGCGCAGCTTCGAGCGCGAGTACCGCAGCCGCCTGAAGCTGTACCTGGAGAACCAGCTGGCCGAGCTGAACGTCGCCGCCGAGGGCAGCGGCGGGTTCCCGATCGTGAGCGGGCCCCCGGCCATGTCCCACGCGGTGGCTCCCGGCGGTCAGCCGACGCTGCAGAGCGCGCCCAACCCGTTCGGTGGCGAGCCCTCGCAGCATTCGGGCGCCTTCCAGGGTGTTGACGGTCCTCACAACGACCGCCGCTAAGGTGTCGGGTCATTCCTTTGACCCGCATCCGGGAGTCTCTCTGTGATCCTCATCAGCGCCGGTCTGGTACTCACGGCCATCATCCTGCTCATCGCGGGGTTCGTGCTGGCCGAGCTGTACCTGGTCGTATGGTCGATCGCGGTCAGCATGCTGTCCGCCGTCTTCCTGGTGATCGGGGCGTTGTTGCGCCGCCACGAGCTGTTCCCCGGCGGGCGCGCCGGGGCCTCCGAGCCCTCCGGCCCGCAGGGACCGGTGCCGGCCGGGCCGATGCCCGTACCGCACGGAATGCCGAACCGGCCTCCCACGGCAGCGCACCCGGCGGCAGCGCATCAGGTCGCGGTGCACCCCGCGGCAGCGCACCACGGGATGCGGCCGCAGGTGCCCGTCGTCCCGGGCCGGCCGCGCAGCGGCCCGGTGACCGGGCCCGCCACCGCAACGACGGCGAGGCGGGACTCCCTGCCCGCCGACGCGATCGTCCTGGTCATCCCGGGACGCAAGCGTTACCACGTCGAGGGATGCCGTCAGCTGGCCGGCAGGGAGCATGAGGAGCTCACCCACGAGGAGGCGCGCGAGGAGGGCTTCACGCCCTGCACCACGTGCCTGCCCGACCCGGTGGCCGGGACCCGGCCGCAGGACGACCCGTCAGGGGTACGGGAACCCGCCGGGTCGCTGACCGTCTCCCGCGAGCTCCGCGAACTCCGCGAGTCCGGTCCCGCAGACGGCCCCGGTGAGCCCGGCTCCGCACGGCCCGCCCAGCGCGAGACCGCCACCACCCGCTTCGCCTCCCCGTACGGATCGGTGACGCCGTCCGCCGGGCAGGGGGCCACGGGTTCCACCGGCTCCGGTTCCGGTTCCACCGGTTCCACGGGGCACGGGTCCACCGGCAGGACGCCTTCTGCGGCGCGACCCGAGTCGGCGCGATCCGAGTCCGCGAGGACCGAGTCCTCGGCGTCCGACTCCGCAAGGGCCGAGTCCCCGAGGGCCGGTTTCGCCGCCTCGCAGGCTCGCCCCCACGACTCCCAGGACCCGGGCACCCGTCCCGGGACCTCGCAGCGCGGGCCGGGCTCGCCGTCCGCCGGAGACGACGCCCCGGCGGGGCGGGAGCAGGGCGCCGCGTCCCGGGAGACGTCCGCGGCCCGCGAGACCACCGTGTTCCGCCAGGAGGGAGCGCGCTCCCCGCAGGAGCCCGCCGTTCCGGTGGCACGGCCCTACGTCCACTCCTCCGAACCGCAGAAGAGGCCCCAGGAGCCCGAGAGGGCCCCGGCCCGGGCCATGGACGCGCCCACCCCCGCGCTGCCGATCCGGCTGCCGAAGATCCCCGAGATCCCGCATGCCGCGTCCGAGGCGACCAGCTGGTTCAGCCGCGACGCGGTCACCCGGACACCCGCGGCCGAACCGGAGAACCCGACCGGGCCGGAGACGCCCGCCCGGCCCTCCGAGCCCGAGGTCGAGCCCGAGGCCAAGGCCGACGCCGGTCCGTCCGCGACGTCCGCCGGGTCCACGCCTCCCACGTCCACGCCTCCCACGTCCACGGCGCCCGAGCCCGCGGCGCCCGAGCCCGCGGTGTCCGGGCCCGCCTCCTCCGGCAGCCGGGCCGAGACGCCCGGGGAGGGGCGTGACGGGGCGTCCGAGCGCACCGGACGGGAGAGCGACGGGAAGGACGCCGTCGCCTCCACCGCCGTCGCCTCCACCGTGGCCGCCGAGACCGGTTCCGAGCCGGAGGAGCCGGAGGCCGCCGAGCCGGAGCCCACGAGGCCGAAGCTCGCACGACCCGCGTTCACCGAGTCCGGGAGCGCCACCTCCGAGGGCGGTGGTCCAGCGAAGGGCACCGGAGAAGCCGGTGACGAGGCCGTGCCCGCGACGCGGGAGGAGGGCCCCGGTTCGGAAGGGCCCGACACGGCGTCAGAGAGCGAGGCGGACGGGAAGACGGCGCCGGAGAGCACGGCGTCCCAGAGCACCGCGTCCGAGAGCACGGCGTCCCAGAGCACCGCGTCCGAGAGCCCGGCCTCCGGAGATGCGGCGTCCGAAGGTGTGGCGTCCGGGGACGCGACCCCCACCGGGGACGGGCGCTCCTCCGACCGGGACGATGACGACACCTCTCCCGGTGGCATCCCCGCCGTCAAGGACGAGTCGCCCTCCGACGACCGCAAGGAGGCGGTGGACGACGCCACCGTCATGGTCATCGTCGGCACCCGCCGCTTCCACGACCCGGCCTGCCCCCTCCTCAAGGGCGTGGGCGACGGCGGGGTCGAGTCCACGACGCTCGGCGAGGCGGAGAAGGCCGGGCTGAGCACCTGCTCGGTCTGCCTGAACGACGCCGCGTCCTGAACGACGCCGCGTCCTGAACGGACCGGTCCCGAGGTCGTCCTCGGGACCCGTCGCTTCCGGACCCGTCGGCTTCAGGGACGGCCCGACGCCCTCGCCACCGGACCACCGGACGGCGTACGTCCCGCGGTCCTTCTCCCGCCCGGTCACCGGGCGGGAGAAGGACCGTGAACCGATCGGGAGCCGGTCAGGAGGCGACGCGGCGGAGCTGGAAGGTCAGGCCCAGCTCGTCATCGCGGTGGACGGGGAGGTCCTCGGCGCCGCCCTCGGTGAGCGAGACGGCCAGGACCTCGGTGGACACGGTCCGGCCCTCGGTCCGCAGCGCCTCGGCCAGGTCGGCGTCGTCGGTGGACCACCACACGTCGATCCGGTCGGAGATCGCCAGGCCGGTGGACTTGCGGGTGTCCTGGAGCAGGCGGACGACGTCGCGGATCAGGCCCGAGCGGCGCAGCTCGTCGGTGATGGTCAGGTCGAGGGCGACGGTCTCCCCGGCCCCGCTCTCCACCGCCCAGCCCGACCTCGGCTGCTCGGTGACGATCACGTCCTCGGTGCCGAGCTCCACCACGCCCAGCTCGCCCACCTCCACCGCGACCGGCGCGCCGGTACGCAGGGCCGCGGCCAGCCAGGCGGGTTCGGCGGAGGTGACGGCCGCGGCGACCAGCTTGGTCTGCGAGCCGAACCGCTTGCCCAGCGCCCGGAAGTTGGGCTTGACGGTGAAGGAGACCAGGTCGGCGCCGATCCCGGACAGGTCCTCCAGGCCCTTCACGTTGAGCTCCTCGGCGACCAGCTCGCGCAGCTCCACGGGCAGCGCGGCCCAGCCCGGGGCACCGACCAGGGCGCGGCCCAGCGGCTGACGGGTCTTCACCCCGCTGGAGGCGCGGGCCGAGCGGCCCAGCTCGACCAGGCGGCGGACCAGGGCCATCCGCTCCGACAGCTCCGGGTCCAGCAGCTCGGCGTTCACCTCGGGCCAGGTGGCCAGGTGGACCGAGGACGGGGAGCCCGCGTCGCGGAGCACGTCCCAGACGTAGTCGGTGGTGAAGGGCACCACCGGCGCCATCAGCCGGGTGACGGTCTCCAGGCACTCGTACAGCGTGGCGAACGCCGCGGTGTCCCCGGCCCAGAACCTGCGGCGGGAGCGCCGCACGTACCAGTTGGACAGGTCGTCGAGGAACTCCGCGAGCCGCCGCCCGACCCGGGCGGTGTCGAAGACGTCCATCGACGCGGTGACCTCGGCCACGGTCCGGTGCAGCTCGGCCAGGGCCCAGCGGTCGATCAGCGGGCGCTCCGCGTACGCGGGCGCCTCGGCCAGGTGCGCCGGTGACCAGGACTCGGCGTTGGCGTACAGGGTGAAGAAGGAGGCGGTGTTCCAGTACGTGAGCAGGACCTTGCGGACGATCTCCTCCAGGGCGCCGTGCCCGACCCTGCGGGCGGCCCAGGGGGAGCCGGAGCAGGCCATGTACCAGCGCAGCGCGTCGGCGCCGTGCCGGTCCATCAGCGGCATCGGCTGGAGCACGTTGCCCAGGTGCTTGCTCATCTTGCGGCCGTCCTCGGCCAGGATCAGGCCGAGGCAGAGCACGTTCTCGTAGGAGGACCGGTCGAAGACGAGCGTGCCGACCGCCATCAGCGAGTAGAACCAGCCGCGGGTCTGGTCGGTGGCCTCGCAGATGAACTGCGCCGGGTAGGCCTTGTCCAGCATCTCCGCGTTGCGGTACGGCGCCCCCCACTGGGCGAACGGCATCGAGCCCGAGTCGTACCAGGCGTCGATCACGTCCGGCACCCGGCGCGCCTCGTTCCCGCAGGTGGGGCAGGGCAGCGTGACGTCGTCCACGTAGGGGCGGTGCGGGTCGAGCGCGGAGACGTCCTGCCCGGACAGCCGGCCCAGCTCCTCCAGCGAGCCGACGCAGGTGACGTGCGACTCGTCGACGGTGCAGACCCACAGCGGCAGCGGGGTGCCCCAGTAGCGCGAACGCGACAGCGACCAGTCGACGTTGTTGCGCAGCCACTCGCCGAAGCGGCCCCACTTGATCGTGTCGGGGTACCAGCCGGTCTTCTCGTTCTCGGCGAGCATCCGGTCCTTGATCGCGGTGGTGCGGATGTACCAGGCGGGCAGGGCGTAGTACAGCAGCGCGGTGTGGCAGCGCCAGCAGTGCGGGTAGCTGTGCTCGAAGTGGCCGCCCCGGTACAGCAGGCCGCGTTCCCGCAGGTCGGCCGTGAGGTCCTCGTCGGCCTCCTTGAAGAACCGGCCGCCGACCTGCGGCACGGTGTCGAGGAAGCGTCCGTCGGGGCCGATCGGGTTGACCACGGGCAGCCCGTAGCGCTTGCAGGTCGCCATGTCGTCGGCGCCGAAGGCGGGGGCCTGGTGGACCAGGCCGGTGCCGTCCTCGGTGGTGACGTAGTAGCCGAGCACCACGTAGTGCGCGCCGGGGATGTCGACCAGGTCGAAGGGGCGCGTGTAGGTGGTGTGCTCCAGCTCGGTGCCGGTGAAGGAGGCCAGCACCTCGGCGCCCTCGCCCAGGGCGGCGTCCAGCAGCGGCTCGGCCACCACCAGGACCTCGTCGGAACCGGCAGGGCGGGCCGCCACGTAGGTCACGTCGGGGTGCACGGCCACCGCGGTGTTGGAGACCAGCGTCCACGGCGTGGTGGTCCAGATCAGCAGCGAGGCGCCCAGCTCGGCCAGCGGGCCGGAGGTGGCGGGCATGCGGACGTGGACCGAGGGGCTGGTGACGGTCTCGTAGCCGCCCGGCTGGCCCAGCTCGTGGTCGGACAGGCCGGTGCCGCAGCGGGGGCAGTACGGGGTGATCCGGAAGTCGCGGAAGAGCAGGTCCTTGTCGAAGATGACCTTGAGCGACCACCAGACGGACTCCACGTACTCGGGGTCCATCGTGCGGTAGGCCTGGGACAGGTCGATCCAGTAGCCCATCCGCTCGGTCATCTGCTCGAAGGCGTCCACGTGCTTCAGCACGGACTCGCGGCACCTGTCGTTGAACTCGGCGATGCCGTACTCCTCGATCGCCTTCTTGCCGGACAGGCCGAGCGACTTCTCGACGGCGACCTCGACGGGCAGGCCGTGGCAGTCCCAGCCGGCCTTGCGCGGCACGCTGTAGCCCCGCATCGACTTGTAGCGGGGGAAGACGTCCTTGAAGACGCGGGCCTCGACGTGGTGGACGCCGGGCATGCCGTTGGCGGTGGGCGGGCCCTCGTAGAAGACCCAGGTCGGGGCGCCCGCCTTCTGCTCGACCGAGCGCTCGAAGATCTTGCCGTCCTGCCAGCGGCCGAGCACCTCGTGCTCGATCGCGGGAAGGTCGACCTGCGCGGGAAGGGAGCGGAAATGGGCGGACATGATGGGCGGGACCTCCACGCTGGAAACCGGCTGTGGCGTGGAGGGACGAGGCCGTCGGGCCCCGCGGTACCACCCTCCTTGACCCCTCCGCGCGGAGAGGCCCTCTTCCTTGGGTCTGCTGCCGGGTCTAGTGGGCCGCGGACCCTGGCGGGTCACCGCGGCCGTTCTTCCGGCGGCTCCGGGGTGATCTTCCCACCGCGCCTCGCCCCGGGCTCACACCGTCCCCGGGTCGCTCGTGCGAGGGGATGCGGAGGTGGCTGTCCCCATCAACGCCCTGCAGGCTCACACGATAACGCACCCGCAGGGTGGAGGCTTCCGGATGTCGGGGGGCGTAGGACGGAATCAGGAAGAAGCGACCGGATGTTACTGGAGTGGTAAACATCACGGCGGGTCGTTTGCCGTTCTGTTATGGGGGACCTAAGCTGCCCGCACCGTTTACCACATCGGATACGGTCCATCGAACAAGGAGGCCGCCATGGCCGCGACCGTGCGCGCAGACAACAGCGCGGTGGCGTCGTCGAAGGACGGCGCCGTCGTCACCTGGTCGGCCGAGGAGCTCGCGGAGGTCCGCGGGCAGCTTGCCGAGGAGGTCCGTGAGCTCACCGAGGAGATCGCGAAGTCCGAGACGGAGATCGCGTCGAGCGACGTGACGGACGGGGCGGGTGACGACCAGGCGGACGCCGGAGCCCGTACGTATGAACGCGAGCGTGAAATCGCCCTTACCCTGAACTCGCGCGATCTGGTCGCGCAGAACGAGCGAGCGATCGCCCGGATCGACGCGGGGACCTACGGAGTGTGCGAATCGTGCCATCAGCCGATCGGAAAGGAGCGCCTTCAGGCGTTTCCGAGGGCGACGCTCTGCGTGGCCTGCAAGCAGCGGGAGGAGCGCCGCTGACCGGCGACACCGGCACCGGTGACCCCGGCGACACCGGCGGGCCCCGCGGCACCGGTGACACCGGCGATGTCGTGGACGGGGCGGTCCCGGCCGCCCCGCTCGCAAGACGGCGGGTCGCCGTGCTCGCGGTGATCGTCCCGATCGTCTACGTCCTCGACCTCGCCACCAAGACGCTGGTGCTGAGGACGCTGGAGGGCAGGGAACCCCTCGTGGTCGTCCCCGGCCTGCTCCAGTTCCGGGTGATCTTCAACTCCGGGGCCGCCTTCGGCCTCGGCACCGGGATGACGATCGTCTTCACCTGTGTCGCCGCCGCCGTCGTGGTGGCGATCCTGCGCACCGCGCGCAACCTGCGCAGCCTGCCCTGGGCGATCACGCTGAGCCTGCTGCTCGGCGGGGCGATGGGCAACCTCACCGACCGGCTCTTCCGCTGGCCCTCGGGCTTCGGCCCCGGGCGTCCCTCACCGCTGCAGGGGCACGTGGTCGACTTCGTGGAGACCTTCCCCGGGCACTTCCCGGTCTGGAACGTGGCCGACTCGGCGATCGTCTGCGGCGGGATCCTGGCGGTCCTGCTGGCCTGGCGCGGTTACCAGATCGACGGCACCCGCGACACCGGGTCCACGCGGGACGCGAAGGGGAACGACGATGACTGACCGGCGGAGCCTCCCGGTGCCCGACGGGCTGGAGGGCGAGCGGCTCGACGCCGCCCTGTCGCGCCTGTTCGGCCTCTCCCGCACCCGCGCGGCCGAGCTGATCGTCGCCGGTGACGTGCTGGTGGACGGTTCGACCGCGTCCAAGTCCGACCGGGTGCACGGGGGAGCGTGGCTGGAGGTGACCCTCCCGCCGCCGCCCAGCGCGCCGATGCCGGTGGCCGAACCGGTGCCCGGCATGCAGATCGTGTACGAGGACGACGACATCGTCGTGGTCAACAAGCCCATCGGCGTGGCGGCCCACCCGACCACCGGCTGGACCGGCCCCACCGTGATCGGCGGGCTGCTCGGCACGGGTCACCGGGTGGCCACCAGCGGCGCGGCCGAACGCCAGGGCATCGTGCACCGGCTGGACGCGAACACCACCGGTGCCATGGTCGTCGCCAAGAGCGAGCACGCCTACTCCCACCTCAAGCGGGCCTTCAAGGAACGCACGGTCGACAAGCGCTACCACGCGCTGGTTCAGGGGCACCCCGACCCGCACCGCGGCACCGTGGACGCGCCGATCGACCGCCACCCGGTCGGGGACGGCCGCTGGGCGGTCGTGGCCGGGGGCAAGGACTCGATCACCCACTACGACACGATCGAGGCGTTCCGGGCCGCGTCCCTGCTGGACATCAAGCTGGAGACGGGACGGACCCACCAGATCCGGGTCCACATGTCGGCGCTGCGCCACCCGTGCGTCGGCGACATGCTGTACGGGGCCGACCCGACCCTGGCGGCGCGCCTGGGCGTGAGCCGGCAGTGGCTGCACGCGGTCTCGCTGGCCTTCGAGCACCCCTCCACCGGCGAGTGGGTCTCCTTCAGCACCGCCTACCCCGACGACCTGGCGCACGCGCTGAAGGTCGTCGCCGAGGAGTCCTAGCCGGGTCCTCGCCGTGAGCCGGCCCCCGTGGTGAGCCCTCGCGGTGGCCCCCGTCGTGGACCGGCTCTCGGCGTGGAGCGTCCCTCGTCGCGAGCCGGTCCCCGACGAGGGTGAGCCCTTGCCGTGAGCCGGTCCCCGGCGTGGGCGGGCCGGTCCCGGGCCGGTTCCGGGCCGGTGAGGTCCCGGGACTCGTCAGGCCTTCACCTTCGTGACCTTGCCCGGCTTCTTCCACTTCGCCTTCTTGGCGGACGCTCCCTTGGCGGCGGCCCCGGCCTTCTTGGCCTGGCCGGGGGCCTTCGCGCCGAGGGCCTCGGCGCCGGCCCCGGGATCGACCTGCTCGGGGGAGTCACCCTGCTGTCCCTCGCCACCCCCGTCGTCCTGGCCGCCGCCCTCGCCGCCGCCGCTCTCACCGCTCCCGTCGTCCCCGCCGCCGCCCTCGCCGCTCTGGTCCTGCTCCTGGCCCGGCTCGTCGGCCGGGTCCTCGGGGGCCTGGGACTCGTCCTGGGACGGCTCGGCCGAGGGCTTCGACGAGGGCTCGCCCGTCGGGGTCCGGGGGGCCGGCTCGTCGGTCCGGGGCGTGTCCTGGGTGGGACGCGAGGGGGCGTCGCCGTCCCGGGAGGCGTCCTGGCTCGCCGGCACCTTGGCCTGCTCGGCCTCCCCGGTCGGCTTCTTCTTCGAGGGCGGCACGCTCGCCGAGGTCGTCGGCTCGTTCGTGGGCGTGTCCTGGGCGTTGGTGGCGACCCAGATCATCCCGCCGGAGGCCAGCGCGACGGCCACGACCGCCGCGGCCATCCCGGCGACGGCCGGGCGCCTTCTGCGCGGGGCGGGCACGATCGGGGTGGGCTCGGACGGGTCCTGAGGGGGAGGCACGGCGCCCGCGGCGAACGCGGCCGGTGCCGCCTGTGCAGCGGGGACGACCGGCGCCCCGGCTGTCACGGGCGCGCCGCCCGGCGCGGTGACGGCCGCCGCGGCGGTGGCCGTGGGCAGCTCGATCGGTATGGTCGGCTCGGGGGCGACCCCGTTGACCAGGGACGCCAGGTGGGCCTGCACCTCGTGGGCGGGCATGCGCTCGGCCGGGTCCTTGCGGAGCAGACCGAAGATCACCGGAGCGAGCGGCCCGGCGAGCCGCATCGGCTCCGGCTCGTGGTGCATGACGGCGCTGAGCGTCGCCAGCGGGTGGGCCCGCTCGAAGGGGGAGCGTCCCTCGACCGCCACGTACAGCGTCACGCCGAGCGACCACAGGTCGGAGGCGAACTCGGCCGGCCCGCCGGCGGCCCGCTCCGGCGCGATGAACGCCGGGGTGCCGATGAGCGAGCCGGTCCTGGTGATCGAGGAGTCGCCCTCCAGCACCGCGATGCCGAAGTCGGTGAGCACGGCCCGCCCGTCCCTGGCCAGCAGCACGTTGTCCGGCTTCACGTCCCGGTGCAGGACGCCGGCGTGGTGGGCGGCGACCAGCGCGCTCAGCACCTCCAGGCCGATCCGCGCCACCCGCGTCGGCGGCAGCGGCCCGTCCTCCCTGACGACCGCCCCGAGGGTACGGGAGTCGACCAGCTGCATGACGATCCAGGGACGGCCCTCCTCCTCGATCACGTCGTAGACGGTCGCCACCCCCGGATGGCCGACTCGGCCGGCGGCCCTGGCCTCCCTGAGCGTGCGCACGGTGAAGACCTCGCGCTCCGGGCCGGTCAGATCGGGTGAGGGGATGACCTCCTTGACCGCCACCTCACGGCCGAGCACCTCGTCCCGGGCGCGCCAGACCGTCCCCATGCCTCCTCGGCCGATGGGTTCGAGCAGGCGGTAGCGGGCTCCGATGATCCCCTGAGAATCGGTCATGCGCTGGCGAGTACCCAGGATTTCCCTTGGCATTCGGGATAGGTGCCGCGGACCATCACGAAGACACTTCTTTACCCATGATCTACCCAACGGCCTCTCCGGTTCACCGGGAGTTCTCCCGGGCCGCTCGGGGGAGTTCCCGCGCGGGGGCCGTGACGTGCTCCAACGCGGGAACCCCCGGCGCCCCCGGCCTTCCCGGCGTCCCGGCGTCCCAGATGTTCCCGGCCTTCCCGGCCTTCCCGGCTCAGCCCAGGACGTACCGGAGCGCGGCCGTGACGGCGGCGGCCACCGTGAGCACCACCAGGAACGGGGCGCGCAGCAGCAGCGCCACCACCGCCGCGCCCAGCCCCGCGGTCCGCGGCCAGTCCAGGTGCAGCGCCTGCCCGTCCGCGAAGGTCTGCACGGCGATCAGCGCCGCCAGCAGCGCCACCGGGACCAGGGTCGCGAAGCGCTGCACCCCCGGGTGGTCGAGGATCCGGCGTGGCGCCGACAGCCCGGCGAGCTTGAACGCGTAGCACGCCACGCAGGTGGCGGCGATCGCCCACCAGACGCTCATCGCGGCCTCCTCAGCAGCAGTGCGAGCACGACCAGCGCGGCCAGCAGCACGGGCACGCCCGGCGGGGTGAACGGGGTCGCGGCCAGCGCGATCGCCGCCCCGCCCGCCGCGATCGGGCGCAGGCCGCGGGCCTCGGGGTCCTTCCCGGACAGCCGTGGCCACAGGATGGCCAGGAACGTCGCGGGGCCGACCACGTCCAGGCCGAGCACGGCGGGATCGGCCAGCCAGGAGGTGCCCAGCGCCCCGGCCAGGGTGGTGGCGTTCCAGATCAGGTAGAGGCTCACGAAGGTGACCAGGAACCCCGTCCTGGCCGACTCCTCGTCCGGCTGGGCCATGGCGACCGCCGTGGTCTCGTCGATCACCCCGTGGGCGGTCGGCAGCCTGCGCCAGCCCCGCAGGTCGAGCGTCCCGGCCATGCGCAGGCCGTACAGGCCGTTGCGGGCTCCCAGCAGGGCCGCGCCCGCCGTGCCCGCGATCAGGTTGCCGCCGCCGGCGACGACCCCGACCAGGGCGAACTGCGAGGCGCCGGTGAAGGCGAACAGGCTCAGCGCGCACGCCTGCGCGACGCTCAGCCCCGCGGTGGTCGCGGCGGCGCCGAAGGCCACCCCGGACAACCCGACGGCGATCCCCACGCCCAGTCCGTCCCGTATCGCAGAGGAACGAGTGGTTGCTTCCATGGGAGGCGAGCCTATGCCGGGGTGCCGATCCCGCTCTTGTACGTTCCTGCGCGCTGGTACGCGGCCGGGGGCACGCCCACGGCACGCTTGAAGTGCCTGCTCAGGTGGGCCTGGTCGGTGAAGCCCACGTCCCCGGCCACCTGCGCGGGAGGCGTACCGGCCTGCAGCAGCCGCCGGGCCCTCATGATCCGCAGCGTGTTCAGGTAGGCGTGCGGGGGCAGCCCGGTGGCCGCCTTGAAGGACCGGATCAGGGCGAACGGGGAGGCGTCCACCGCCCGGGCCAGCTCCTCGATGGTGGGCGGGTCGACGAGCCGCTCGTGCAGGATCTCCCGGGCCCGCCGTACCGACGGGCCGACGTCCCGGACCGGGGCGTCCGGGGGCCGGCGCGCGGCGTTCCTGCGCAGCAGCGCGGCGAAGGCGGTACGCGCCAGCGTGGAGGAGGCCAGGTCGTCGCCCCGCTCGGCCGCGGCGTGCGCGGCCCGCAGCAGCGCGACGGTGGGCGGATGGTGGGTGAGGACCTCGGGGAAGCAGGGGGTGCCGCTCCCGGCCATCAGCTCGGCGGCGATCCCGGAGACGAACGCGACCGACGGGTACAGCACCCGGTAGGACCATCCGCCGGGAACGCCCGGGTAGCCGTCGTGCACCTCCTCGGGGTTGAGCGTGCTCAGGCTGCCCGCGCCCGCCCGGTGGACGGCGCCCCGGTAGAAGAACTCCTCCACCCCCGACAGCACCATCCCGATCGCGTAGCCCTCGTGCGCGTGCAGGGTGAAGCGGTGGGTGATGTACCTGGCCTTGAGCAGCTCCACCCCGGGCAGGGCGGCGGGGCGCCACAGCCGCGCCCTCTCCAGGTCGCTCACGGCCGGAAGGTACCGGTGATCGCCTCGAAGGAGGAGCGCTTCCACTCCGACTCCGGGCTCTCCCAGTAGATCGCGTACGGCTTGTCGGCGGCGGTGCGGAACCCCCGGTCCAGGACGTGCGTGCGGACCCCGTTCTTGAGGTACGTGAACTCCCAGTCGGCGGCCGGCACCCCCCGGTAGGTCAGCTCGGTGATCCCGATGCGCCGGTAGCCCGGCCAGACGCCGTCGGCCGTCCCGGCCCGCTCCACCTTCTCCCAGTGCCTGACCGGGTCCTTCTCGGGGTCGTCGGTCGACTCGATCCACAGGAAGGAGTCCGAGCCCGGGGCGCGGAACTCCACCCGGTCGCGCCCGGGGAACCGCTTGACCCGCCAGCCGGCGGGCACCCCGACGGTGAAGCCCATCGGGTCCCGGTGCAGCCGCCAGCCCGCGGGGAGGGTACGGCCGGGGCGCGGGGTCGCGGTCGTCGGCCCGGTCGCCGGCTCCGAGGGGGTGGGGGCCCCGGTGGTGACCACCGACCCGCTGGGACGCGGGTCCGGCGCGTCGTCGCCTTCCCGCATGATCAGCCACCCGCCGACCCCGGCCAGCACGGCGAGCGCGAGCCCTCCGGCCAGCAGCACCGGCACCGGCACCGTCGGCCCGGCCCGCCGTCCGGAGGGGGCGGCGGTCCCGGTGCCGGCGGTGCCGGTGGTCTGCTCGCCCAACGGCCAGGCATTGGGGGGCAGGGGCTCGGAACCGTGCCCCTGCCGCCCCTGGCGTCCATGCGGTCTTGGGCGGGTGTGGGCCGAGGGGTCCTGAAGGGTGTGCGCGGGCCCGTACGGGGACCGGTCCTGATGGGTGGGGCCGCCGGTGTGGAGGCCGTACGCCTGGCCCTGGGACGAGGGGTCGTGGGACGCGGGGTTCTGCGAGGCAGCGTCCGGCGACCAGGGGGCCGCGGCCCACGGGGCCGGACGATCCGCCTGGCCGCCACCGGTGCCGGGGAAGGCGCCCTGGCCGAAGGCCGGGGACGGATGACCGGGCGCGGCGTGACCCTGGGGCGTGTGACCCTGAGGAGTGTGGCCCTGGGGCGTGTGACCTAGAGGGGCGTACCCCTGGTACCCCTGGGTGCCGTACCCCCCGGGCGCGTGTCCCTGAGGCCCGTGACCCGGGGCGGCGTGACCCGGGGCGGCGTGACGCTGGGGCGCGTGCCCCGGGGACACGTGACCTGAAGGGGCGGGACCCGGGGACACGTGCCCCGGGACGGCGGGACCGGGACGCGCGTCGCCCGGGGGCCGGTGACCCGGGAAGGCGCGCCCCGGCGGGACGTGACCTGATGGGGAGGCGCCCATGGGAACGTGACCGGAGGGGGAGGGGCCCGAGGAGGGATGACCGGCGGCGCGGCCGAGCAGGGCCTCCGCCTGCTCGGGCACCATCCGCGCGGCCGGGTCCCTGGCCAGCAGGCCGAGGATCGCCGTCTCCAGCGGGCCGGAACGTGCCATCGGGGTGGGCTCGCCGTGCAGGACGGCCATCATGGTGGCCGCGGCCGTGGGCCGCTCGAACGGCGGCCTGCCCTCCAGCGCCGCGTACAGCGTCGCCCCCAGCGACCATAGGTCGGACTCGGGGGTCGCGGGCAGCCCGTGCAGCCGCTCCGGGGGCAGGAACGCGGGAGTGCCGATCATCGCGCCGGTACGGGTGATGCTCTTCTCCTGCGTCATCGAGGCGATGCCGAAGTCGGTCAGCACCACCCGGCCGTCGTCGGCGAGCAGCACGTTCTCCGGCTTGACGTCGCGGTGCAGCACCCCGGCGGCGTGCGCGGCGCGCAGCGCGCCCAGCACGTGCAGCCCCACCGAGGCGACCCGCTCGGGCGGCAGCGGCCCGTCGACGCGGACGATCTCGCCCAGCGACCGGGAGCGGACCAGCTGCATGACGATCCAGGGACGCCCCTCCTCCTCGACCACGTCGTGCACGATGATCACGGAGGGGTGGTCCAGGCGACCGGCGGTCCGGGCCTCGCGGATGGTGCGCCGGTTCAGGTCGGCCCTGGCGGTCTCGTCGACCCCGCCGTAACGGACCTCCTTGACGGCCACGATCCGGTCGAGGAGCTCGTCGTGGGCACGCCAGACGATGCCCATGCCGCCCTCGCCGATGTGCTCGATCAGCCGGTAGCGGCCCGCGACCTTTCTCTCCGTCATGCCCGTCCCCCCAAGCTCACGGATCGCAGCCGGTAGGGATGCCGCTCACTTTTTCGAGGAGAAGGTCGCGGCGAACCCTTCGAAGAGATACATGTTCTTCTTCCAGTTCTTGGCCAGGGTATGCCAGTAGATCGCGTACCCGCGGCCGCCCTTGGTGACGAAGCCGCGGTTGATCACCCTGGCCTTGCCCGAGTTGGTGTTCCAGGTGAACTCCCAGTCGGAGGCCTTCTTCATGTACGAGACGTTCTCGATCCGGATCCGCTTGTAGCCGGAGAACTGGCCGCGCACGGTCGGCTCGTAGTCCAGCCAGTCCTGCTTGGGGTCGGGGCCCGCCTTGTCGACGTAGTCGATCATCACGAAGCTCGTCCGGTCCGGCCCGCGGAACCACACCCGGGTGTCGCGCCGGTCGTCCACGCTCCACCCCTTGGGCAGGCCGATCGAGAAGCCGTTGGGGTCCTTGTGCATCCTCCAGCCGCCGGGCAGGGGGGACTTCTTCTCGGTCCTGCCGGGGGACGGGCTCGGCTCGGACGGGGACGACGAGGGCGACGAGGACGGCGGTGAGGAGGACGAGGGGGCCGACGGCTCCGGCGACCCCTTCGAGGGGTCGTTCACCGCGCCGCCGGTCGGGCCGTCCGACACGCCGGTCGCGGTCGGCACGCCGCGTCCGGCCTGCGAGGTGCCCTCGTTCGCGCGGCTGCGCATGCCGAGCCAGCCGGCGACCACCCCGACGATCAGCAGCGCCGGCAGCAGCACCAGCAGCCCCCGTCTCATCTGGGAACCGCCCGTCCCGCGCGGGACGATCGTGGCCTCGCCGGAGTGGTGCCCGGCGTAGGACGCCGCGGTCGCCGGAGCCACGGCCGGGGGAGCGGGGTCGCGGGAGGGCTTCGGGGGCGGGGTGTTCTCGCGGGAGGCCGCGGTCACCGGGGGGAAGGGGTTGGGCCGCGGAGCGGGGACGGGTCTTGCGGGGGCGTCCGCGTCCGGTGCGGCGCCCTTGCGTCCCGCGCCGGAGGCGCTCGCGGATCCGTCCCGCGACGCGGCGTCCCCGGTGCCGGGTGCGGAGGCGGGGCCCCCGCGCGGGGCCGGGACGTCCTCGACCGGGTCCGCCGCGTCCACCGAGGCGCTCGCCGCGGCGGCCGCCGCGGCCTTCCTGCCCGCCGACGCGGGCGCGTCGTCCCCCTTCGCGGGGGCGGGCGCGCGCCCGGGGACGGCCCTGGACGCGTCCTTGCCCGAGGCGGCGGGGCCCGAGGGGGCGGCCTTGCCGGACGCGGGGCCCGGGGTCGACTTCGGTCCCACCCGGCCGGCCGCGCCGTCCTTCGCACCGGGAGCGGCCTTCGGTGCCGCCCCGTCCTCACCGGCACCGTCCCCGCCGGTCCGGCCTGCGGCTTTCCCGTCCTTCGGCGTCCCGTCCTTCGCGGGCCTGGCCTCCGGCACGGCCGCGGAGGGCGCCGCCTTCGCCGCACCGGCCGCTCCGGCCGTACCGGCCGCTCCGGGGCTCACCGCGGGGCCGTCCTGGCGCCGTCCGCCCGCGTCCTTCGCCGGCGGTACGGGCTCCGGCCACTCCTCGCGGCGGGTGGGGGTGGGCGGTGCGGCCGCCGGTCCCGCCGCACCCGCGGGGGATGCGGCGCCCAGCTTCGCGCCCGTCTCCGGGACGCCCCCGGGCCGGAAGCGAGCGCCCGGGTCGGTGTCGGCCGAGGGGTCGGTGCCGTCCGGGCGGCTCGCGGCCGGCATCACCGCGGTCCTGGCGGGCTGCTGCCGGGCCGTACGCTCGGGGCCCTCGGCCACCTTGCGCAGCAGTCGCGCGGCCTCCTTGTAGGGCATGCGCAGCGCGGGGTCCTTGCGGAGCAGCCCCTCCAGCACCGGGGCCAGCGGCCCGGCGTGCACGGGAGGTTCGGGCTCGTCGTTCAGGATGGCGTGCATGGTCGGCAGCGCCCCGCCCCGGTCGTGCGGGGGCTTGCCCTCGACGGCGGCGTACAGGGTCGCGCCGAGCGACCACAGGTCCGACTCGCGCTGCGCGCTGCCGCCCTTGATGCGCTCCGGCGGGATGAACGCGGGGGTGCCCGCGATGCCGGTCATGGTCAGCGCGGTCTCCGCCTCCAGCGTGGCGATGCCGAAGTCGGTCAGCACCACCCGGCCGTCGTCGGCGAGCAGCACGTTCTCCGGCTTGACGTCGCGGTGCAGGACCCCCTGGGCGTGGGCGGCGCGCAGCGCCTCCAGCACCTGCAGGCCGATCTCCGCGACGCGCTGCGGGGGCAGCGGCCCGTCCTGGCGCAGCACCTTGCCGAGGGAGCGCGACTCCACCAGCTGCATGACGATCCAGGGACGCCCGTCCTCCTCGACGACGTCGTGGACGACCACCACGTTGGGGTGCGTCAGCCGGCCGGCGGCACGCGCCTCACGCTTGGTGCGCCTGTTGAAGTCCTCCTGGCTGTCCTCGCCGAGCGTGTCGGCGTAACGGACCTCCTTGATCGCGACCTCGCGGTCGAGGAGCTCGTCGTGGGCCCGCCACACGATGCCCATGCCACCCCGGCCGATGGCTTCGAGCAGGTGGTAGCGAGAGGCGATACGGCGCCCCTCGGGCTGTGCTTCGGCCATCAACCGGCTTACCTCCTTCGGAACCCCCGAATACTCTCATAGCCCGGTAAAGTGATCGACTCACCCGCCGCGGAGAAGTCCATATCCTGAGACATGCCGTCCGGTCCGTGGCGTGCGCCGGGGGGATGACCTAAGATTGTGCATATGACCTGTTGTTTCGCGTTTATCGAGCCGGCTCCGGAGAGCCGGTCGTGACAGCGTGATCTGACGACCAGCCGGAGCCGGCCCCGAGGCGGAGACGTGAAGTCTCTGCCTTTTTCTGTTTCCGAACGTCTCTTACGAACGGCCGCCGGCTCGCGGGACGCGTGCCGGCCGAGCATGGGAGAGCCTCATGTCGTCGACCGTACACAGGGAACGCGTGCCGGTGGGGCTCGGCGCGCTCACGATCGGGGCCGGACCGGCCGTGGTGATCGGCGGGCCGGGCGCGGACGCCCGCTGGATCAGCCTGCGCGGCCACCGCGCCGGTCTGTCCGCCGCGGAGGCGGTGGCCGCGGCCCGCGCCCGGTGGCCGGGACCGGTCCTGGTGGAGCCGTCCTGCGCGGCGGACCTGCCGGTGATCGCGAAGAGCGCCGACGGCGCGGTGGCCGGTGCGGCCTGGATGCGGGACCCCGCCCTGGTACGGGCCGTCGCCCGGCTCGGCCTGCCGGTGATCCTGCGGCGCGCGCCCTCGGCGACGCTGCGGGAGTGGCTGGCGGCGGCCGAGGACTGCGTGGCGGAGGGCAACGACCGGGTGCTGCTCTGCGAGAGCGGCGACGGCACCGCCCGGGGCGGCCTCGTCCTCGACCTGGCCCTGATGCGCGCCGCCCGCGAGCTGTCGGGCCGTCCCGTCCTGGCCGACCTCGGCGCTCACCTGGGAACGGGCGCCGGTCTCCCGGCCGTTCCCGAAGCCGGTTCCGGGAGCGGTCCGGGGGCCGGTTCCGGAGGCGGCGGGGGTGCTCGTGCCGCGACCGGTCACCGGGACGGGGCCGGTCGTGAGGACGGGGCCGTTCACGGGGACGGGCCCGCGCTGGCCGCGGCGGCGGTGGCGGCGGGCGCCGACGGCCTGCTCCTGCCCCCCGGCTCCGCCGAGCGGGACGCGCTGGCCGTACGGGAGGCCGCGAGGATCATCGGCGCGGTCACCCGCCAGGAGGCCCCGGCCTCGGTCCCCGCCGCCCGGGAGGCCATCGACCGGGTGGACGCGGCCCTGGCCGTCCTGCTGGAGCGCCGCGCCGAGCTGGCCGTGACCATCCAGCGCCTCAAGCCGGTCGGCGGCTTCGCCGGTCGCGACGCCGACCGCGAGCGCCGCCTGGTCGCCGAGATGGCGCGCCGGGCCCCCACCCTGGGGGAGACCCGGCTCGCCCCCATCATGAACGCGGTCATCGAGGCGGGTCTGCACCTCGCAGAGGAGCGCCGCCCGCCGCCCCCGAACTGACCCGGGGCCCCGGTGGATCCCGGCGCGTCCGGGCCGATCCGGTCATCCGGGACACCGGCCCCGGACGCGGAAGAATCATGGTCGCGAGACCGGCGACGCGAGGCGCAGGAGTCCCTCCGGCCTCCCTTGTTTGGGTACTCTTGCCCCGCCGACGGTGGGACCAGGGGAGGACGAAGCCGCATGTCAGACTCGTTCGTGCATCTGCACGTTCACACGGAGTACTCCATGCTGGACGGCGCCGCCCGGCTGAAGCAGATGTTCAAGCAGGTCGGCGATCTGGGCATGCCGGCCATCGCGATCACCGACCACGGCAACATGCACGGGGCCTACGACTTCTACAGGCAGGCGACCGGGGCCGGGATCAAGCCGATCATCGGCATCGAGGCCTACGTCGCCCCCGCCTCCCGCCACCAGAAGAAGCCGGTCCTGTGGGGGGAGCCGCACCAGAAGCGCGACGACGTCTCGGCGGGCGGCTACTACACCCACATGACCATCTGGGCGAAGAACGCCAAGGGTCTGGGCAACCTGATGAAGCTCTCCTCGCGCGCCTACACCGAGGGCTTCGTCCGCAAGTGGGCCCGGATGGACGCCGAGATCCTGGCCGAGCACGCCGAGGGGCTGATGGCCACCACCGGCTGCCCGTCCGGTGAGGTGCAGACCCGCCTGCGGCTGGGCCAGTACGACGAGGCGCTGGCGGCGGCGGCCAGGTTCCAGGAGCTGTTCGGCAGGGAGAACTACTACCTGGAGATCATGGACCACGGGCTGGAGATCGAGCGCCGGGTCCGTGACGGCCTGACCCGCATCTCCCGCGAGCTGAACATCCCGCCGCTGGTCACCAACGACTCCCACTACACCTACGAGTCGGACGCCACCTCGCACGACGCGCTGCTGTGCATCCAGACCGGCAAGCAGCTCTCCGACCCCGACCGCTTCCGCTTCGACGGCAGCGGCTACTACATCAAGAACGCCGACGAGATGCGGGCCGTCGACTCCTCCGACCTGTGGGCCGAGGGCTGCCGCAACACCCTGCTGGTCGCCGAGAAGGTCGACCCGAGCGGCATGTTCGGCTTCAAGAACCTGATGCCCACCTTCCCGCTGCCCGAGGGGGAGACCGAGGAGAGCTGGTTCCGCAAGGAGATCTGGCGGGGCATGGAGCGGCGCTTCCCCGAGGGGATCGACGAGGAGCACCGCGCCCAGATCGAGTTCGAGATGAACGTCATCCTGCAGATGGGGTTCCCCTCCTACTTCCTCGTGGTGGCCGACTTCATCATGTGGGCCAAGAACAACGGCATCCGGGTGGGTCCCGGCCGAGGCTCGGCCGCGGGCTCGCTGGCCGCGTACGCGCTGGGCATCACCGACCTCGACCCGCTGCCGCACGGCCTGATCTTCGAGCGGTTCCTCAACCCCGACCGCGTCTCCATGCCCGACGTCGACATCGACTTCGACGAGCGCCGGCGCGGCGACGTGATCCGCTACGTGACGGAGAAGTACGGCGCCGACAAGGTCGCCATGATCGCCACCTTCGGCACCATCAAGGCGAAGGCGGCCATCAAGGACGCGGCCCGCGTCCTCGGCCACCCGTACGCGCTGGGCGACAAGGTCTCCAAGGCGTTCCCGCCCGCGGTGATGGGCAAGGACATCCCGCTGTCGGGCATCTTCGACCCCGAGCACCCGCGCTACAACGAGGCCGGTGAGCTGCGCAAGCTGTACGAGGAGGACGTCGACGTCAAGTCGGCGATGGACCTGGGCCGGGGCCTGGAGGGCCTGATCCGGCAGACCGGTGTGCACGCCGCCGGGGTGATCATGTCGGCGGAGGTGCTGACCGACTACATCCCGATCATGCGCCGCGACTCCGACGGTGTGATCATCACGCAGTTCGACTACCCGACCTGCGAGACGCTCGGCCTGCTGAAGATGGACTTCCTGGGCCTGCGCAACCTCACGATCATCGACGACTGCCTGAAGATGATCGAGGCCAACACCGGCGAGGTCATCGACCTGCTCAAGCTGCCGCTGGACGACCGCAAGACCTACGAGCTGCTCGGCCGGGGCGACACCCTGGGCGTGTTCCAGCTGGACGGCGGCGGCATGCGGTCGCTGCTGCGGCTGATGAAGCCCGACAACTTCGAGGACATCTCCGCCGTCGGCGCGCTCTACCGTCCCGGCCCGATGGGCGCCAACTCCCACACCAACTACGCGCTGCGCAAGAACGGGCTGCAGGAGATCGTCCCGATCCACCCCGAGTTCGAGGAGTCGCTGCAGGAGATCCTCGGCACCACCCACGGCCTGATCGTGTACCAGGAGCAGGTCATGGCCATCGCGCAGAAGGTCGCCGGGTTCTCGCTCGGCAAGGCCGACCTGCTGCGCCGCGCGATGGGCAAGAAGAAGAAGTCCGAGCTGGACAAGCAGTTCGAGTCGTTCGAACAGGGCATGAAGGACAACGGCTACTCCGCGGCCGCGATCAAGACGCTCTGGGACATCCTCCTGCCGTTCTCCGACTACGCCTTCAACAAGGCGCACAGCGCCGCCTACGGCCTGGTCTCCTACTGGACGGCCTACCTCAAGGCCAACTACCCGGCCGAGTACATGGCCGGGCTGCTGAGCTCGGTCAAGGACGACAAGGACAAGTCCGCCCTCTACCTCAACGAGTGCCGCCGGATGGGCATCAAGGTGCTCCCGCCGGACGTCAACGACTCCGACTTCGACTTCACCCCGCGCGGCACCGACATCCGCTTCGGGCTGTCGGCCATCCGCAACGTCGGCGGCAACGTGGTCGAGGGGATCATCTCCGCGCGCAAGGACAAGGGCCGCTTCGCCGATTTCAAGGACTTCCTGCGCAAGGTGCCCATGGTGGTCTGCAACAAGCGGGTCATCGAGTCGCTGGTCAAGGCCGGGGCCTTCGACTCGTTCGGGCACGTGCGCAAGGGTCTGGTGATGGTCCACGAGCAGGCCGTCGACGGCATCATCGGCATCAAGAAGAACGAGGCCCAGGGGCAGGACTCCCTGTTCGGCGCCATCGAGGGCGCCGAGGACCAGACCTTCGACGTGCAGATCCCCGCGGGGGAGTGGGACAAGAACACCCTGCTGCAGTTCGAGCGGGAGATGCTCGGCCTGTACGTCTCCGACCACCCCCTCTTCGGCGTGGAGCACATCCTCGCCTCCGGCGCCGACTGCTCGATCGCCTCGCTCCAGGACGAGCACCGCCCGGACGGCCAGATCGTCACCGTCGGCGGCATCCTGAGCGGGCTCCAGCGCAAGGTCACCAAGAAGGGCGACACCTGGGTGCTGACCCAGCTGGAGGACCTGGAGGGCTCCATCGAGGTGATGATCTTCCCGTCGGCGTACCAGCTCTGCGCGACGATCCTCGCCGAGGACGCCATCGTCTTCGTCAAGGGACGCCTGGACAAGCGCGAGGACGTCGGGAAGATCATCGCCATGGAGGTGACGGCCCCGGACCTGACCCGCGAGGCCGGGGGGCCGCTGTCGGTCAGCCTCGCCCTGGCCCGGTGCACCCCGCCGGTGGTCGGGCGCCTCAAGGAGGTCCTGACCGCTCACCCCGGCACCACCGAGGTCCACCTGCAGGTCCACAACGGTCCCAGGACCACCGTCATGCGCCTGGACGACCGCCTGCGTGTCTCGCCGTCCCCGGCCCTGATGGGCGACCTGAAGCAGCTCCTCGGCCCCGCCTGCCTGGGAGCCTGACGGGCCCGTCCCTGGCACCGGCACGGGCCGGCCCGCGCGGGGGGGTCATCCGGTACGGACGAGAAACGGGGCGTCCGGGAAGAGCGGGGCGTTCCCCGGGAAGGGGCGTCCGGGAAGAGCGGGGCCTTCCCCGAGAAGGGGCGTCCGGGAAGAAGGGAGCGTTCCCCGGGAGGAGGGGCGAGCCATGCCCGGTGCCGGTGAAGGGGACATTCGTTTCGAATCGATGAATCTCATCCGGAAAGAGGAGGAAGGTCGCCCGCGGAGTTGAGATGATCATCCTGTCGTTCTTTCCGGAACCAGAGGAGATGACAGTCGATGACCTTCGCGGGACTCCCTCACCGCGGACGGACCGTCGCCGGACTCGGGCTGAGCGCGGTACTGCTCACCTGCGCCGCAGCGTCCCCCGCGCTGGCCGCCCCCGAACCCCCGGCACCCGCCGCGTCGGCCGGGTCCGAACCCGCCCCGGCGGCCACGCCGACCACGCCGACCACGCCGGCCGGCGAGTCCGGGCGGGCGGCCCTCGACCGTGAGGCACTGCGCACCACCATCCGGGCGATCCACGAGGCCGGGATGTACGGCTCCTACTCCGCGGTGCGGAACGGCGGCGAGCGGTGGACCGGCGCGGCCGGTGTCGCCGACGTGCGGACCCGGCGGCCCGTGCACCCGCGGATGCTGCACCGGGTGGGCAGCATCACCAAGACGTTCACCGCGGTGGCGATCCTCCAGCAGGTGGAGCGCGGCCACGTCGAGCTGGACGCCCCGGTCGCGCGGTACCTGCCCGGCCTGCTGCCCCAGGACCTGGCCGGCACGGTCACGGTACGGATGCTGCTCAACCACACCAGCGGCATCGGCGACTACGTCGCGGGCGCCTTCCCCTCGCTCGTCAAGGCCTCCCCGCAGAGCCTCGACGACCACCGGTTCCGCAGGATCGCCCCCGAGGAGCTGGTGCGGCTGGGGCTGGAGGCGCCGCGCACGGGCGAGCCCGGGCAGAACTGGTCGTACTCCAACACCAACTACGTGATCGCCGGGCTGCTGCTGGAGAAGGTGACCGGCACCGACGCCGAGCGGTACATCACCCGCGAGGTGATCCGCAGGGCCGGACTGCGCGACACCTCCTTCCCGCGCACCCCCTTCGTCCCCGGCCCGCACTCCAAGGCGTACGAGGCGCTGTACGGCTACATCGACCCGCCGCGCGACTACAGCGTCTACGACATGTCGTGGGCGACCACCGCGGGCGCGATCGTCTCCACGATGGAGGACATCAACCGCTTCTACCGGGTCCTGCTCGGCGGCGGGCTGCTGAAGGAGGCCCAGCTCGACCAGATGCGGACGACGGTGCCGGTCCCCGACGGCCAGGGCGGCGTCGCGATGCACTACGGCCTGGGGATCTACGCCCAGGACATCCCCTGCGGCCGGTTCTGGGGGCACGACGGGAGCGTGTTCGGCATGGGGACGATCTCGATGTCCAGCCCGGACGGCCGCCGCCAGGTCTCCTACGGCTTCAACCTCATGAAGTACCAGCGGATCGGTGAGAACGGCTACCCGGTGCCGCACGCCATCGACATGGCCATGGCACGGCACCTCGACGAGGCGCTCTGCGGCCCGGCCGCGACGACCGCGCGCCGCTCCGGATGGCCGCCGCTGCTGCCGACCCAGCAGGTCCTGGTCAAGCGCTGACCGCCCGTCGGCCGACCGGTCGAGCACCGATCGGCCGACGGCCCGGTGGCCCGGTTCCCGTTCGAGTGTCCGGCCGCTCGGTCACCCGGTGGCCCGGCGCCCGGCCGGGCACCGGGCCACCGGTGGCTCAGCGGTCGCGGTCGCGGTAGCGCCACCACGCCGGGGCGCGCTCCGCGCGGCGGGCGTCCGTCCCGCCGCGCCCGTACCCGCGCGGTTCCCGGTACGCCCGCGGGTACCGGTACCCGCGGGGCTCCCGGTACCCGCGGTGGCCGTAGGCGTCCGTGCCGCCCCGGGGGCGGTGACCGCGGTGGACCGGCCGGCGCCCGCCGTCCCGCCCGGCCTCGCGCTCGGCGGCCAGGGCCTCGGCCATGCCGGGGGTGAACCCGCCGCCGAAGCGGCCCATGTCGGGACGGTGGAACGGCGTCTCGGAGGTCCCCTCCAGCGCCGCCGCCATCGACGCCACCCAGATCGGTCCCGGCAGCGAGGCGCCCTGGACCGAGCCGTAGTACTCGCCGCCGATCTCCACGTCCCGCAGCGGGTAGCGGTAGGAGCCGCGGATGTCGCCCACGCTGACCGCCGCGGCCAGGTCCGGGGTGTAGCCCGCGAACCAGGCCGAGGTGTAGCCGTTGTTGGTGCCGGTCTTGCCCGCGGCCGGGCGGCCGATGCCCTGGCCGGTCATGGTGCCCTTGGTGAACACCCCGGACAGCAGGTGGTTGACGGCGTCGGCCACGTCCTTCTCGATCGCCTGCGCGCAGCTGGGCGGGACGCGCAGGCTCTCGCCGTCCCGCTCGACGATCTCGACGATCGCCATCGGACGGCAGTAGCGGCCCCGCGCGCCGAACGCGGCGAACGAGGCGGCCACGGTCACCGGGTCCATCTCGTTCACCCCCAGGGTGAAGGTCGGCACCTCCCGCAGCGGGGCGCCGTCGGCGCGGACGATCCCCAGCGCGCGGGCGGTCCGCACCACCGGGCACAGGCCCACCCTCTGCTCCAGCATCATGTAGAAGACGTTCACCGACTTCCACGTGCCGGTGGACAGGCTCTGCGGGCCGCCCTTGCCCTCTCCGCTCGCGTTGAAGATCTTCGCGCGCGGGTCGTTGACCCTGTTGCCGGCGCAGTCGGTGAAACCCCTCGCGGGCACGAAGCTGCCGGGCGTCATGAACCCCTGGTCGAACCGCCACCCCTTGGCCAGCGCGGTCGCCAGCGTGAACACCTTGAACGTCGATCCCGCCTGGAAGCCCTGCCCGCCGCCGTGCGCGGTGTCGGCGGGCAGGTTGTAGGTGGTACGGGGGCCGTAGGAGCTGCGGCCGTCGTCGCCGGCGTTGCGGCCGTAGCGCTTGCTCGCGGCCATGGCCCGGATCCGGCCGGTGCCCGGCTCGACCATGGCCTCGGCCGCCACCTCGGTGTCGCGGGCGCGGACCCGTGCGGAGACGGCGCGCTCGGCGGCGAGCTGGGCCTTGGGCGCCAGGGTGGTGCGCAGCACGATGCCGCCCCTGGCCAGGCGGCGCTCCCGCTCGGCGCGGGTGTGGCCGAAGGCCGGGTTGGTCAGCAGCTCCCGGTGCACGTACAGGCAGAAGTAGGGGTGGTCGCTGCCGTTGCAGCCGCCGGGTTCGGGGCGCAGCCGGATGGCCAGCGGCTTCCTCATCGCGGCCTCGGCCTGGGCGCGGGGGACGTAGGACAGCTGGGCCATCCGCTCCAGGACCAGGTCGCGGCGCTCGCGCAGCCGCTCCCGGCGCCGGGCGTCCAGCGACGGGTCGGTCGCGTACGGCGTGCGGACCGCGCCGGCCAGCGTCGCGGCCTGCGGCAGGGTCAGCCGGGAGGCCGGGACCGAGAAGAACCGCTGCGCGGCGGCCTCCACCCCGAAGGCGCCCGCGCCGAAGTAGGCGATGTTGAGGTAGCGCTCCAGGATCTCGGCCTTGGTGTAGCGGCGCTCCATGGCCAGCGCGTACCGCAGCTCGGTGATCTTGCGCTGGATGCTGGGCGCGCGGGCCTGGGCGCGTTCGCTCTCGCTCTCGGAGTTCTCCACCAGGATGTTCTTCACGAGCTGCTGGGTGAGCGAGGACCCGCCCTGGCGCACCCCGCCCGCCCTGGTGTTGGTCACCAGGGCGCGCAGGGTGCCCTTGACGTCCAGGCCCGCGTGCTCGTAGAAGCGCGAGTCCTCGATCGCCACGATCGCGTCCCGCATGACGGGGGCGATCCGCTCCAGCGGCACCACCGTCCGGTTCTCCGTGTAGAACTGGGCGAACCGCTTGCCGTTCCTGTCCAGCAGCACGGTGCGCTGGGGGAGCGGGTTCTCCCGGGGGCCGTCCGGCAGGTCGGTCAGGGTGCGGCTGACCCGGTTGACGGTGATCCCGGCCGTGCCGACCAGCGGTAGCGCGGCCAGCGCGGCCAGCAGCCCGCCCAGCACCCCGCAGGCCGCCAGGGCGCGCAGGCAGGCGGCGAGGTCACGTCTCGGCTCCGAGCGGGATGTCACGCATAGTAACGTGCGACCCGGTGATCAGCCGCAAACGCCGATCACCCGATCCTTACCCGTTCTGCACCTTCTCTCGACGGATCTTCAGCCCGAGCGAGGCGAACTGCTCGAACGGCCGGTGGTACCCCCGCTCGATGTGGTGCACCCCGCGCAGCGTGGACGTCCCCTCGGCCGCCGCGGCGGCCAGCACCGCGGAGAACCCGGCGCGGATGTCGGGCAGCGTCACGTCGGCGCCGCTCAGCTTGGACACGCCGCGCACCACCGCCGAGTGCTTGGCGTTGGTGTCGTGGTAGCGGCAGGCCGGGCCGCCCAGGCACACGTCGAACACCTCGATCTCGCAGCCCATCCTCTGCAGCGCGGGCACGTAGACCAGGCGGTTCTCGAACACCGTCTCGTGCAGCACCGACATGCCCTGGGCCTGGGTGAACAGCACCATCAGGGGCGTCTGCCAGTCGGTCATGAACCCCGGGTGCGTGTCGGTCTGCACCGCCGCCGCCCGCAGCCCGCGCGGGGCCGACGCCGACAGGTAGTCGTCGGTGATGTCGACCTCGGCGCCCATCCGGGCCAGCGTGGTGATCGCGGTGACCAGCCGGTCCTGCGGGCAGCCGTGCACCCGCACCTGCCCGCCGGTGATCAGGCCGGCCGCCAGGTAGGAGAACGCCTCGATGCGGTCGCCGTTGAGCCAGGTGGAGGCGCCGTGCAGCCGCTCCACGCCCTCGATCACGATGCGCCGGTCCGGGCTCAGCTCGATGCGGGCGCCCATCCGCTGCAGGAACAGGGCCAGCTCCACCACCTCGGGCTCCATGGCCGCGCCCTTGAGCACGGTCTTGCCCTCGGCCAGCACCGCCGACATCAGGATCGTCTCGGTGGCGCCGACGCTGGGGTAGGGCAGCTCGATCCGGGTGCCGCGCAGCCGCTTGGCCTTGGCGTACACGCCGGTGTCGCTCACCTCGACCTCGGCGCCCATCGCGCGCAGCGCCTCGACGTGGAAGTCGACCGGGCGGCGGCCGATCGGGTCGCCGCCGACCAGCGGCACGAACGCCTCGCCCGCCAGGTGCAGCAGCGGGCCCAGCATGAGGATCGGAATCCGGTTCAGGCCGGTGAACGCCGCCGGGACGTGCGGGTTGATCTGCGGCCCCGGGGCGACGCCGATCTCCCCTGCGGAGATCTCCACGTCGATGCCGAGGGCCCTGAGCATCTGCGCGGTGATGCCGACCTCGCCCACGTCGGGGGCGTTCTGGATGGTGCTCTCACCGGTACCGAGCATCGCGGCGACCATGTGCTTGGAGACGCCGTTCTTGGAACCGCGTACCTCGACGTCACCGCGGAGCGGTCCGGAGGGCTCGATCAGCCATGCCTCTTCGTTCACCCCGCCAGAGTAACGGGGTTCGCATCACGGCCTTGGGTGGCACCGGCCGGACGGATGGGTAACATCGGGCACATCAGCACAGAGGGTGAGGGAGCCATGGTGCGCGCTGTGCGTGACTTCGTGATCACCGTGCTGGTGATCGCCGCCGCCGGGGTCCTCGCCGGGGTGCTGTGGTCACTGGCCGCGCCGCGCCCCCCGTACGTCGTGACGAAGCAGGGACCGCTGCTGGCCGACCCCTCCACCCAGGCGCTGATCGCCGCGGACGGGTGGTTCGCCGTCGTCACCGGCGTGCTCGGGCTCGTGTGCGGGGCCGTCGGGTACGCGGTGTCGCGCAACGGCCGCCCGGTGCCGGTGGTGGCCGGCCTGGCGGCCGGGGGGCTGCTCGGCGCGCACCTGGCGCTGCTGGTGGGCCGGTCGGTCACCGTGGGCGCGGTGAGCGTCGCCGCCTCCGGGGTGTCCGCCTCGGTGGTGGCCGGGCCGCTGGAGCTGACCGCCAGGGGCGTGCTGTACGCGTGGCCGACCCTGGCCGCCGGGCTCTTCTTCGCCCTGGAGGGCGTCGCGGGCTACCGCGAGTCCCCGCTGCGCCGCCCGTTCGGCGGGGACGACCCGTACGCGCCGCGGTCGACGTACGACATCAGCGACCGGTAGGGCGGCGGCCGGTTCCACGGGCGGGTCCCGAGGGCCGGGTTTGCGGCCGGAGCCCGTCGGCCGGGTCCCGTCGGCCGGGTTCTGCGGTCGGGGTCCACGGCCGGGTCCCGCGGGCCGGCTTTCACGGCCGGGGCCCGCGGGGGCGCACGGCGGGGAGGTCAGCGGGGCGGGCGGCGTGCGCCGTGGCCGGTGGCCCGCTCGAACGCGTGGGCCAGCCTCAGCACCGCCATGTCGGCGAAGGGGCGTCCGACGATCTGCACCCCCACCGGAAGCCCGCCCGGGGTGAAGCCGCACGGCACCGACGCCGCCGGGGCGTGCAGCACGCTGATCCAGTACGCCGAGCGCATCCAGGCCAGGTAGTCCGGGAGCCTCTCGCCGTTGATCTCCGAGACGTAGGGCGCCTCCACCGGGAACGGCGGCACCTGGCTGACCGGGGCGATCAGGAAGTCGTAGGTGCCGAAGAAGTCGTTCATCCTGCGGTACAGCCCGCTGCGCAGCCGCTCGGCGCGGGCCAGGTCGGCCCCGGTCACCTCGCGGCCCCGCTCGACGTTCCAGCGGACGTTGTCCCCCAGGCCATCCTGCGGCAGGTCGCCGTAGGACAGGGCGTAGTACCAGGCCCGGTAGATCCGGAACGCGTCCTCGGCGTCCGTCAGGTCCACGTCCACCCGCTCCACCCGCGCGCCCAGCGCGGCGAGCACGGCCGGGGCGTCCGCGGTGACCTCGGCCGTCTCGGCGTCGATCGGCAGCCCGCCCAGGTCCGGGCTCCAGGCCACCCGCACCCCGGTCAGGTCGAGGTCCAGCGGTTCGGCGAACCCGGCGCCGCTCTCGGCGATCGACAGCGGAGAGGCGGCGTCGAACCCGGCGACCACGCTCATCAGCAGCGCCAGGTCCTCGGCGGTACGGGCCATCGGCCCCGGCACGCCGAGGGTGAACCAGGCCGCAGTGGCCGACGGCGCGGGCACCCTGCCGGGGGTGGGCCGCAGCCCCGCCACGTTGCAGAAGGAGGCCGGGTTGCGCAGCGAGCCGCCCATGTCCGAGCCGTCGGCCAGCGCCACCATGCCGGTCGCCAGCGCGGCCGCCGCCCCGCCGCTGCTGCCCCCGGCCGACCTGGAGAGGTCGTACGGGTTGCGGGTGGCGCCGAAGATCTCGTTCACCGTGTGCGAGCCGGTGCCGAACTCCGGGGTGTTGGTCTTGCCCACCGTGATCGCCCCGGCCTCGCGCATCCGCCGCACGATCGGCGCGTCGGTGCCGGGCACGTGCTCGGAGAAGAGCGGCGAGCCGTACGTGGTGCGGATCCCCGCGGTGTCGGTCAGGTCCTTGTGCGCGACCGGCAGCCCGTGCAGCGGCCCCCGCCACCGGCCGCGGGCCAGGTCCCGGTCGGCCTCCTCGGCCTCCTTCCTGGCGCGGTCGGCGACCAGCGTGACGAGCGCGTTGACCTCCGGGTTGACCTCCTCGATCCTCCGCAGGTGCGCGTCGAGCAGCTCGGCCGCGCTGACCTGCCTGGTCCGCAGCAGCCGGAGCATCTCGGTAGCGGTCAGGTAGTGCATCTTTCCCCCGATCGGATACGACGTCGCGGACGAGTCTGGCCGATCGGCGAGGTGGGGCGCGTCGGCAACCTTCGACAGCGGGGGCGGCGGGGAGGTGGGGAAACGTCACCTGACCTCCTCGGGGGGACCTGCTCGCTTCGGGACTCAGGGGGCGTCGGGTGCCTCCCGCCCGATGGTCGCGCGGCCCTGGCGGGTGGTCGCGCGGCCCTGCCCGGCGGTCACGTGGTTCCGGAGAGCGGTCTCGTGGTCCCGACGGGTGGCCGGTGGGCTCGGTGGGGGGTCACGCGGTCCTGCCGATGGGGGCGGTGACGGCCTTGGTCAGGCGTACCAGGTCCGCGGGGGAGGTCTCGATCTGCAGCCCGCGCCGCCCGGCGGAGAAGTAGATCGTCTCGAACTCCAGGGCGGAGGCGTCGACCACGGTCGGCAGGAGCCTGCGCTGGCCCAGCGGGCTGATGCCGCCGACCACGTACCCGGTGACCCGCTCGACCTTGGCCGCGTCGGCCATCGCCGCCCGCTTGCTCCCCAGCGCCGCCGCGAACGCCTTGAGGTCGAGCTTGCCCGCCACCGGCACGACCGCCACGGCCAGGCCGCCCTCCACCTCGGCCACCAGCGTCTTGAAGATCCGCTCGTACGGCACCCCGAGCGCGTCGGCGGCCTCCTCGCCGTAGGCCTGGGCGTTCGCGTCGTGCTCGTAGGGGTGCAGGGTGAAATCGGTCCCGGCCTGGGTGAGGGCCACCGTCGCGGGCGTTCCCTGGCCGCCCCTGTTCCTGTTCTTGCTCACGCAGGGAGCGTAGCGGCTGAACGAAATCTACATCGTAAAGGCGCTGTCCGCATGGTGGACGTGACGATAACGGGTGGCGCGCCTCCGTAGACTGAACGGGTGATTTCCCGTACCGACCTGCGAGGGGCCCTCCCGGAGGACCTCCGCGACGTGCTGCCCCGTGCCGACCTCGACGTCGAAGCCGCCCTGGAGAAGGTGCGGCCCATCTGCGAGGACGTCCGCCATCGCGGGGTCGCCGCGCTGCGCGAGCTGACCGCCAGGTTCGAGGGTGTCGAGCTGGAGTCCACCCGCGTGCCCGCCGAGGTGATCACCGAGGCGCTGGCGAAACTCGACCCGAGGGTCAGGGCCGCGCTGGAGGAGTCGATCCGCCGCACCCGCCTCGTCCACCGCGACCAGGTCCGCGCCGACGTCACCACCCAGGTCGTGCCGGGCGGCACGGTCACCGAGCGCTGGATCCCCGTCGACCGGGTGGGGCTGTACGTCCCCGGCGGCCGGGCCGTCTACCCGTCCAGCGTGATCATGAACGTGGTCCCGGCCCAGGAGGCCGGGGTGACCTCCCTGGCGGTCTCCTCGCCCGCGCAGCGCGAGTTCGGCGGGTGGCCGCACCCGTCGATCCTGGCCGCGTGCGCGCTGCTCGGCGTGGACGAGGTCTACGCGGTCGGAGGCGCCCAGGCGGTGGCGATGTTCGCCTACGGCACCGAGGAGTGCCGGCCGGTCGCCATGGTCACCGGCCCGGGCAGCATCTGGGTCGCCGCGGCCAAGCGCCTGCTCAAGGGGCGGATCGGCATCGACTCCGAGGCCGGCCCGACCGAGATCGCGATCCTGGCCGACGCCACGGCCGACCCGGTGCACGTGGCCGCCGACCTGATCAGCCAGGCCGAGCACGACACGATCGCCGCCGCCGTCCTGGTCACCGACTCCGAGGAGCTGGCCGAGGCCGTCGAGCGGGAGCTGCCCCGCCAGGTCGCCGCCACCAAGCACGCCGAGCGGATCACCGAGGCGCTGGCCGGGCGGCAGTCGGGCATCCTGCTGGTCGACGACATGGAGGCCGGGCTGCGCGTCGTCGACGCGTACGCCGCCGAGCACCTGGAGATCCAGGCCGCGGGGGCGGCCGAGCTGGCCGCCCGGGTGCGCAACGCCGGGGCGATCTTCGTCGGCTCGTACGCGCCGGTCTCGCTGGGCGACTACATGGCCGGTTCCAACCACGTGCTGCCCACCGGCGGCTGCGCCTGTCACTCCTCGGGGCTGTCGGTGCAGACGTTCCTGCGGGGCGTGCACGTCGTCGACTACAGCCGCGAGGCCCTGGCCGAGGCGGCCGCGCACGTGTGCGTGCTGGCCGACACCGAGGACCTTCCCGCCCACGGCGCGGCGATCCGCGCCCGGTTCGACGGGGAGGTGCCGTCGTGACGGCTCCTTCGTCCGGTGAGGCCGGCGCGCCCGTGAGGCTGGAGGACCTGCCGATCCGGGACGACCTGCGGGGACGCACGCCCTACGGCGCCCCGCAGATCGACGTCCCGGTCAGGCTCAACACCAACGAGAACCCCTACGGGCCGTCCGCGTCCCTGGTCGCCGACCTGGCCGAGGCCGTACGGGGCGTCACGGGCGAGCTCAACCGCTACCCCGACCGGGACGCGCTGGAGCTGCGCCGGGAGCTGGCGGGATATCTGGGCCACGGCCTGGGCGTGGAGCAGGTGTGGGCCGCCAACGGGTCCAACGAGGTGCTCCAGCAGATCCTGCAGGCCTTCGGCGGCCACGGCCGGTCGGCGATGGGGTTCGAGCCGTCCTACTCGATGCACCCGATCATCACCACCGGTGCCTCCACCGAGTGGATCTCCGCCTCGCGCGAGGAGGACTTCGGGATCGACCCCGGCAAGGCGGTCGCCGCGATCGAGGAGCACCGGCCCGACGTCGTCTTCCTGACCTCGCCCAACAACCCGACCGGCACCGCGCTGGACCCGGCCGTGATCGCCCGGATCGTCGAGGCGGCTCCGGGCGTCGTGGTGGTGGACGAGGCCTACTTCGAGTTCGCCCGCACCGGCACCCCGTCGGCGCTGACCCTGCTGCCGGACAACCCGCGGCTGATCGTCACGCGGACCATGTCCAAGGCGTTCGCCATGGCCGGTACCCGGGTGGGCTACCTGGCCGCCCACCCGGCGGTCGTCGAGGCCCTGCTGCTGGTCCGGTTGCCGTACCACCTGTCCACGCTCACCCAGACGGCGGCGCTCGTGGCGCTCGCCCACCGCGCCGAGCTGCTGGGCGCGGTCGACACGCTGCGGGCCGAGCGGGACGCCGTCGTGGAGTGGCTGCGCGGCCGGGGGCTGACCGTCGCCGACTCGGACGCCAACTTCGTGCTGTTCGGGCTCTTCGAGGACCGGCACGCGGTGTGGCGGGGCCTGCTGGACCGCGGGGTGCTGATCCGTGAGGTGGGTCCGCCGGGGTGGCTTAGGGTTTCGATCGGAACGACCGAGGAGATGGCGGCGTTCCGCGCCGCCCTGGAGGAGATCCTGTGAGCATCACTGCCGGCGGCACGGCCGCGCCCCGTCGCGGTCGTGTCGAGCGCGTCACCAAGGAGACCTCGGTGCTGGTCGAGGTCGATCTCGACGGCACCGGGAACGTCGAGGTGTCCACCGGTGTCGGGTTCTTCGACCACATGCTGAACCAGCTCGGCAAGCACGGCCTGTTCGACCTGACCGTGAAGACCGAGGGCGACCTGCACATCGACTCCCACCACACGATCGAGGACACCTCGCTCGCGCTGGGCGCCGCGTTCCGCGAGGCCCTGGGCGACAAGTCGGGCCTGCGGAGGTTCGGCAACGCGTCCTGCCCGCTGGACGAGTCGCTCGCCGAGGTCACGGTCGACCTGTCCGGCCGCCCGTACCTGGTGCACACCGAGCCCGAGGGCATGGCGCCGATGATCGGCGCCGAGTACGACACGACGATGACCAGGCACATCCTGGAGTCGTTCGTCGCCCAGGCCGCGATCTGCCTGCACGTGCGCGTCCCGTACGGGCGCAACGCCCACCACATCGTGGAGGCCCAGTTCAAGGCGCTGGCCAGGGCGCTGCGGGCGGCCTCGGAGCGCGACCCGCGCGCCACCGGGGTGCCCAGTACCAAGGGCGTGCTGTGACCGGTTCCCAGGGGAGGGCGCGGCCGTGAGTGACAACTGGTCGGCGGTCGCGATGGCCTTCGTGGCCCTCTTCCTCGTCGGCGGGATCATCTCATTCATCAAACAGGGCCTGAGGCGGGGCGCGGTGCTGCTCGGCGTCCTGGCGGTCCTGGCGACGACGGCGGCGGTGCTGTGGTGGTGAAGAAGGTAACGGTTCTCGACTACGGCTCGGGCAATCTCCGCTCCGCGGAGCGGGCCCTGGCCCGGGTCGGCGCGGACGTCACGGTCACGGCCGACTACGAGACGGCGATGGAGGCCGACGGCCTCGTCGTCCCCGGGGTGGGGGCGTTCGCCGCCTGCATGGCCGGGCTGCGGGCCGTGCGGGGCGAGCGGATCGTCGCGCGGCGCCTGTCGGCGGGGCGGCCGGTGCTCGGCATCTGCGTCGGCATGCAGATCCTCTTCGAGACGGGCGTCGAGCACGGCGTCACGACCGAGGGCTGCGGGGAGTGGCCGGGCACGGTGGAGCGCCTGGAGGCGCCGGTCCTGCCGCACATGGGGTGGAACACGGTCAAGGCCCCGGCGGAGACCACGCTGTTCGCCGGGCTCGACGCGGCCACGCGCTTCTACTTCGTGCACTCCTACGGCGTACGTTCCTGGGAGCTGCACCCCGGGCCGGGCTTCGACGACCCGCTGGTCACCTGGGCCGAGCACGGCGTGCCGTTCGTCGCGGCCGTGGAGAACGGGCCGCTGGCGGCCACCCAGTTCCACCCGGAGAAGTCGGGCGACGCCGGGGCCCAGCTGCTCGCGAACTGGCTGGGGAGTGTCGGGTGAGTTCCTGATGACGTTCCTCGGCAGGATTTCCGGCAGGGTTTCCGGCAGGCCGCCGGTGAGGTTCCGATGAGCAGGGAGCGGGCCAGGCGGCGGGCCGAGCGGGAGGCGGAGCGGGCCCGTCAGGAGGCCCTGCGCGCCGAGCGGGAGGCCAGGCTGGCGCGCCGGCGCGAGCGCGTCGGCAGGGTGACCGCGCTGCTGCCCGGCAGACCCGTCAGAATCGTGTCCCAGGGCGGCATCATGGCCCGGCGCCGCCGGGCGCAGAACGCCGTCGCGGCGGTGCTGTTCCTGATCGTCCAGGTCATCGCCTGGCTACTCTGGTCCTCGTGGGCCGCACGGTTCGGCACCCTGGTTCTGTCCCTGTTGTTCGTACCGCTTTTCCTCACCCTTGTTTTCGACCGGAGGACCTGAACAGATGTCGCTTGAGCTGCTCCCCGCCGTGGACGTCGCCGACGGCCAGGCGGTCCGCCTGGTCCAGGGCGAGGCGGGCACCGAGACCTCCTACGGCGACCCCCTGTCGGCCGCGCTCGCCTGGCAGGAGGCCGGTGCGGAGTGGATCCATCTGGTCGACCTGGACGCGGCCTTCGGCCGGGGCAGCAACCGCGAGCTGCTCGCCACCGTGGTGGGCGCGCTCGACGTCAAGGTGGAGCTGTCCGGAGGCATCCGCGACGACGCGACCCTGGAGCTGGCGCTGGCCACCGGTTGCCGCAGGGTGAACATCGGCACCGCCGCGCTGGAGAACCCGGCCTGGTGCGCGAAGATCATCTCTGAGTACGGGGACCGGATCGCGATCGGCCTCGACGTGCGGGGGACCACCCTGGCGGCCCGGGGCTGGACCCAGGAGGGCGGGGACCTGTGGGAGGTCCTGGAGCGGCTGGAGGGCGACGGCTGTCCCCGCTACGTCGTCACCGACGTCACCAAGGACGGCACGCTGCGCGGCCCCAACCTGGACCTGCTCCGCGAGGTCTGCTCCCGTACGGACAAGCCCGTGGTCGCCAGCGGCGGCGTCTCGTCGCTGGACGACCTGCGCGCCCTGGCCTCGCTGGTCCCGATCGGCGTCGAGGGCGCCATCGTCGGCAAGGCGCTGTACGCCCAGGCCTTCACCCTTGAGGACGCCCTCGCGGCGGTACGTTCATGATCTGCCTTTCGAGGAGCCTGTGATGAGTGTCGCGGTGCGCGTGATCCCCTGCCTGGACGTGGACGCCGGGCGGGTGGTCAAGGGCGTCAACTTCGAGAACATCCGCGATGCCGGGGACCCGGTGGAGCTGGCCCGCCGCTACGACGCGGAGGGGGCCGACGAGCTCACGTTCCTGGACATCACGGCCTCCAGCTCCGACCGGACGACCATGTACGACGTGGTCAGCCGGACCGCCGAGCAGGTGTTCATCCCGCTGTCGGTGGGCGGCGGGATACGTTCGGTGGACGACGTGAACAAGCTGCTGCGGGCGGGCGCGGACAAGGTCGTCCTGAACACCGCGGCCATCGCCAGGCCCGAGCTGCTGACCGAGGCGTCGCAGCGGTACGGGGCACAGTGCATCGTGTTGTCGGTGGACGCCCGCCGGGTCGTCGACGGCCCGCCCATGGCCTCGGGGTTCGAGGTGACCACGCACGGCGGTCGCCGGGGCGCCGGCCTCGACGCGGTCGAGTGGGCGCGGCGGGGCGAGGAGCTCGGCGTGGGGGAGATCCTGCTCAACTCCATGGACGGCGACGGCACGCGTGACGGCTACGACCTGGAGCTGATCCGGCTCGTCCGGGCCGCGGTGTCGGTCCCGGTCATCGCCAGCGGCGGCGCCGGGGAGCTGGAGCACTTCCCACCGGCGGTGGAGGCGGGGGCGGACGCGGTGCTGGCCGCCTCGGTGTTCCACTTCGGGCAGTTGAAGATCGGTGACGTCAAGGAGACGCTGCGGCTGGCGGGGCATCCGGTTCGCTGATCCTGGTTTTCCTGGATGTGGTGATTCTCAGGGTGGGGCGGCGTCCGGGGTGAGAGCGGGCGGGGTTCGCGCTGCGGCGGGCCGGTGCTCCGGGCGGCCGTCGTGGCACGCTCCGGCGGTCAGGCCTCCGGCCTGGCGGGCGCGACGGTTACGCTTTTCCATACGCCGCCCGGAGCACCGGCCCGCCTCCGCGCACCGCGATCCGGCCGTAGGGGGTGCAGACCGTAGCCGCTCCGTCTCCGGCCGCCCAGGGTGCGCGCCGGCGCTGAAGCCTCCCTGCGGGACGGCCCGGGGGAGCCGCCGTAGCTGAAGCGCCCCCTGCGGAAAGGAGCGCAGGGCCGGGCCCTTCGGCGACGGTACGGCCCCCGTGACGCGGTGCGGCGCCGCGCTCACCAGCCGCCGGTGCCGAAGACGGTCTCGTCGCGGGTGCCGTCCGTGATCCACCACACCGACAGCCCCCGCTCCCACCCCGATTCCTCGGAGTAAGGGGCGGACCAGGTCAGCGCCAGCTCGTCCCGGCCGTCGCCGTCGTAGTCGGCCGCCGTCTGCAGTTCTGCCCGGCGGTTCGAGCCGGACTCCTTCCGGCCGGTCGGGCTTGTGGCCGGCCCGAGCCGCTGGGTCGTCTTCCCGCTACGACGCAGCCCGGAGCCTCCGCCGTGGAACAGCTCGACGCGGCCGGGGCCGAAGATGTCGTGGCCCAGGTCGACCGCGAGGTCGTCGTCCCCGTCGCCGTTGACGTCGCCGGGGTCGCGGCCGCCCTTTCCCTCGGGGGGCGGCAGTGCCACCTGCCTCTCCCGGTCCGGCCGGGGGGACGACGACGGCGGTGGTGACGGTGGTTCTGGCAGCAGCGCCGACGGGGTCACGTACGGCACCGGGGACGCGTCCCGCCCGGTGACGAGGGTGCATCCGCAGAGCAGCAGGGCGAGGGCCGGGAGCGTCAGGGTTCCCGTCTTTATTTTGACCTCCTATGTATTTATGGATATGTCGAGATATTAGGGCTTTGTAAGGTCGGATATGCGGCTTGCAAGTCATTCTCAAGGCGTGGATGCCGGGGTGAAAGCGGCTCATCGTACATATGAGGGGCAACAGCGAATCCCACCCGAAAGGACCACTTCCATGGGCCGCGCCTCTCGTTCACTTCTCGGTCTCGCCGTCGCCGTCGCGGCGAGCGCCACCGTTCTCGCCGTGCCGACCGGCGCGCAGGCCTCGACCGCTCACAGCGCGTGCGACGCGTCACTGGTGGCACCCGAGGGCAGCCTGATCGGCGGTCTGTGGCGCTCCAACGGTGGCCAGAGCAGCGTCTACGGCTGCCCCACCAGCAAGGAGTTCGGCTACCCCGACAAACGCGGCTCCTGGCAGACCTTCCGTAACGGCAAGATCGTCTGGTCTCCGAACCTGGGCAACGGCACCCTGGTGCGCGTGTACGAGAAGGGGAACAAAATCGTCTTCAAATGGAGCGGCGTGGGGCGCGACTGGGACTTCTTCAACGTCCGCTGGAGCAAGGACGGCGGCCGGGCCACCCAGGCCAAGGTCGGCCGGTTGACCCCGTGGAGCGGCCAGTACGTCATGACGCCCTACTGCGACGGCGACGTGTGCAGCACCACCAACGGGCACGAGGTCAACAGGTTCGCCTTCGTCGTCCAGGGGTGTGACCGCGGCACGTTCAGCTCCGACTGCGGGCCCTGGAGCATTCCCACGTCCATCCGGGTCGCGCACTGAGCCGTCGCGTCCGGCGAGCCGCGGGGGAGCGGGTGAGGGTCACGGCGGCGGGGGTGTCCGGGGGGCGGGGTCGAGCCGGTCGGCGGGGGCGGGCTCGATCCCGCGGCTCACAGGGCCGCTGACGGGTGGGACACCGGTGGGTGCGGGGTCAGGCGCCGGGGGCCTGCGAGGGCGGGGCCGCGCACCGGGGGGTGACGGTGATCGTGACCGTGCCGGTGGTGCAGCCTCCGGCGAGGGTGCACGCCTCGACCGGGACCGCCCAGGTGCCGGGCACCCGGGAGGCGCCGCCGAGCAGGCCGTCGGCGTCGATCGTGATCCCGGCGGGCAGCAGGGTGGGGTCGGGGACCCTGAAGCCGGGCGTCTCGCCTGCCGGGGCGGCCACGGTGATCCTGCCCCTCAGGGGCCGCCCGGCGGGGGCGCCGAAACGGCCGAGGACGGGGTGGGCCGCCGGGGGGCGGGGGACGGGCCGGGAGAGGGATCTGGGGCGTGACGTCGTCGGAGGCGTCGGGGCGGTCGGGGCCATCGTGGTCGGGGGTACCGGGGTGGCCGGGGAGCCGGGGAAGGGGAGGGACGGGTCCGGGTCCGGGGCGGGGACGGGGCGGGGGACCTGGAGGGGGGCCTGAAGGGCGGCGGGGGCCGGGATCGGGGGGCGGCCGGTGGCCGGTGGCACGGTCGTCGCGGCGGCCGGGGGGCCGTACGCCAGGACTCCGGCGATGATCATTCCGGCTCGGAAGAAACCCTGACTGCCCCGCATGGACGATCCCCCGTACGAGAAACGGACCTTGCCCTCACGATGCCGGAGAGATCATCAAGGGAGCGCCTCGATGCCCTCCGCGGTCACCCATGATCGGGTCAGGGCGTTCGCCGTACGGGTGACGATGTCACGTCGTGCGAGGTGTGTCCGTACCGCTCTGTACGGTGGGGCCGCGCGGCTTCGGGCGGCGGAGGGGGGTGTGGCCTGGTACCGGGGTCACCGGCCGGAGTGCCGTCGTCGCGGTGGCCGCGCGTCGTTTCCGGGAAGGGCTGGGCGATCGTGTGGCGGTCCGGGGTCCGGGAGAGGTTCGCGCTCCCCCATGGATCGGCCGGGAGCGCGGTGACGATGGTTCAGGGCGGGGCCGGGCCTCGCCCGACGGTCAGTTGAGCACTCGGGTGACGAACAGAGCCAATCGATCCGCTCCGGTCACGATTCCGTCGAAGACTCCGTTGACCGCACTCGCCGCTTCGGCGGGTTTGGTGAACAGATAGAAGACCACGAACGCTACCGCGAGGTAGGTGAGGACCTTCTTGACCTGCATGGGGGCCTCCTGGCAGTTCCAATCCCAGCCGTATATACCCGAATTTTATCGATCTTTGGCATCTGCGGCCCGGGTGGCTCCCGGATTTTGATGATCATACCCGGCCCACGGGGACGAGCCGTGGTCCGGTCGTGAGTCTGGCATAGGTCACACCCGCCATGGTGCGGTCGCGAGGCGATCCTGTCCAATGTTCACTGCCAGGTATACCGGTAGGGCTACGCCTCCGGGGGGACCGTGACCGATCCGGGACGCTCGCGAGGGGCTCCGGTGGCCCGCGCGCGGCTCCGGGCAGGGGCGGCGGGCCGGACCCCGCCGCCCGGACGGTCCGTCGTGGGGGCAGGGGTCACGCGACGAAGCCGTGGAACCGCGTGACCTCCTGGTCACGGTGGTATACCACGACCTCCGTGGGGCCCATCAGGCTCTGGTGCACCTCGGCGTGGACGGCGGAACCGTCCGGCATGGTGCCCTTGAGGGTGAAGTCTCCGGCCGCCTTGGCGCTGTCGATCTCCCGGCCGTCGACCAGGAGGGTCCAGCGGGCGTGGACGGGACCGGTCTTGCCGGTCACCTCCACCGTGTGGCCGTCGATGTGGACGCTGTAGTCATCGCTCGTGAGGCTCATCGCCACTGATTTCCCGGGAGGCAGGGGTCCTAACGCGCGAGCCGGGATGCTTTCACGGCGGTCTCAGACGCCCAGGGGGGCGTCCATCAGCCGGGCGACGGCATCGTCGTCGCCGCTGACGTCGACCTTGGCGTGCGACTGGCGGCCGAAGCAGAACAGCAGCAGTTCCCCGGCCCGGCCGGTCACCTCGACCTGCTGCGTGGCGTCCCTGGGGCCGCCGATGGCCACGCCCCCGCCGATGCGGTGCAGGATCACGCGGACGGGGGAGCGGCGCAGGAACACCCGGATGCCCGCGCGCACCTGCTTCCAGAACCGTTCCTCGAGGTCGCCGGAGAGTTCGCGCGGCTCCCAGACCCGCTGGGCACGCCGTACGTCCTCGTGGTGGACGAAGTACTCCGTGGTGTTGACCATCCCGTCCAGGCCCGGCACCCGGTAGAGCCCGCCCGGTCCGGAGCGCACCAGCTCGACGAGGCCGGTGTAGCCCTTGGTGGACTTGAGGGCCTCCTGCACCCTGGCGGTGTGCCCGGCCAGCGGCTTGAGCAGGATGCCCCCGGCGGCGTCGGGGCGGCGTTCGCGGAGCACGAGGTGGGCGGCGAGGTCGAAGGTGGTCCATCCCTCGCACAGGGTGGGGGCGTCCGGGCCGAGCCGGGTGAACAGGTCGGCGAGCGCGGCGCGCTCGGAGCTGGCGTGGGACATCGGATACCTCCGTGGCGGTCCGGAGCGCGGGCTCCGGGGCTCGAACCCCCGCCTGCGGCACTAGGGAGGAGGTCGATCGATCATTCTACCAACGCCGCCGTACGGGGGGCCGAGGCGCGGGGTGGGGAACTCGCCGAACAGGTCGGGAATAACCGCATGATCATCTGTGATAGGGACTTAGGTAGAAACAGGCTTGAAACAATCTTCTCCGAAGGGACATCCCCCGCGTGTCGAGCAAGGTGACCACCGCAGTCATGCGCCGGGGGCTCGGTGTCCTCGGGGTGGCCGTCCGCGCAGAGAAGTCGATCTTCACCGCGGCGGTCCTGTCCAGCGCCCTGTACGGCGTGATGACCGTCGCCGCGGCGTGGGCGCTCGGCTGGGCCACCGACCACGTCGTGCTCCCCGCCTTCCGCCAGGGGGACATCACCACCGGCACCCTCGTGGCCGGGACGCTCCTCATCCTGGGCGTGTCCCTGCTCAAGGCGCTGGGGGTGGCCGGCCGGCGCTACTTCGCCGGGGTCATGCAGTACCGGATGCAGGCCCGCTCCCGCCGGGACGTCACCCGCCAGTACCTGCGGCTCCCGCTGGCCTGGCACCACCGGCACCCGACCGGGCAGCTGCTGTCCAACGCCAGCTCCGACGTCGAGGCCGCCTGGGCGCCGCTGGCCCCGCTGCCGATGGCGGTCGGCGTGGTGGTGATGCTCGTCACCGCCGCGGTCGCGCTGGTGATCACCGATCCGGTCCTGGCCCTGGTGGGCTTCCTGGTCTTCCCGGCGATCGCCGTGCTCAACCTGGTCTACCAGCGCAGGCTCAACCCGCTGGCGACCCGCGCCCAGCAGCTGCGCGCCGAGGTCAGCGAGATCGCCCACGAGAGCTTCGACGGCGCCCTGGTCGTCAAGACCCTGGGCCGCGAGGACGAGGAGACCGCCAGGTTCACGGCCAAGGCCCACGAGCTGCGCGACGCCAACATCGCCGTCGGCCGGGTCCGCGGCCTGTTCGACCCGGTGCTGGAGGCGCTGCCCACGCTGGGCGTGCTCGCGGTGCTGATGATCGGCGCGATGCGGCTGGAGAGCGGCGCGATCGGCTCCGGGGTGCTCGTCCAGGTCGCCTACCTGTTCACCCTGCTGGCCTTCCCGATCCGGGCGCTGGGCTGGGTGCTCGCCGAGCTGCCCCGCTCGGTGGTCGGCTACGAGCGGATCCGGGCCGTGCTGGACGCCAGCGGGTCCATGGAGCACGGCACGGCCGGGCTGCCCGGCACCGACCCGGCCCGGCTGGAGGTGCGCGAGCTGGCCTACGCCTACGGGGACGGTGACTTCCCCGTCCTGCACGAGGTGAGCCTGGAGGTCGAGCCCGGCCGGACCGTGGCCCTGGTGGGCCCCACCGGCTCGGGCAAGTCCACGCTCGCCCAGACCTTCGTCCGCCTGGTCGACCCGGCCTCGGGCGCCGTCCTGGTGGACGGCACCGACCTGCGCGAGGTCGCCAGGGGAGGCGTCAGCGGCGCGGTCGCCCTGGTGCCCCAGCAGACGTTCCTGTTCGACGACACCGTGCGCGGCAACGTCGCCCTGGGCCTGCCGGTCGCCGACGAGGAGATCTGGGCCGCGCTGCGGCTGGCCCAGGCCGACGGGTTCGTCAGCGCCCTGCCCTCGGGGCTGGACACCATGGTCGGCGAGCGCGGCACCACCCTGTCCGGTGGCCAGCGCCAGCGGATCGCCCTGGCCCGCGCGCTGGTGCGCCGCCCCAGGCTGCTGATCCTGGACGACGCCACCTCCAGCGTCGACCCGCAGGTGGAGGCGAGGATCCTGTTCGGGCTGCGGGACGCGGCCCAGGTCTCCACGGTCGTCGTGATCGCCTACCGGATGGCCACCATCGCCCTGGCCGACGAGGTCGTCTACCTCGACCACGGCCGGGTCACCGACCGGGGCTCGCACGCGGAGCTGCTCGCCCGCTGCGAGGGCTACCGCAACCTGGTCACCGCCTACGAACGTCAGGGTGCCGAGCGCGAGGCGCTCGCCGCGGAACACGAGGAAGAGGTCAGCGCGTGAGGGAGTACGACCGGGACCCGGCCGCCCACGGCCCGCGGGACGGGGGGCTCCGATGAGCGCGTTCCAGGGGATCGAGCGCTCCGGCCTGGCCACCGTCCGGCACGGGCTGTCGCTCACGCCGGAGTTCCGCCGGGGACTGGCCGGGACGCTCGCGCTGGCCGTGGTCGCCACGGTCGGCAAGATCATCGTGCCGATCGCCGTCCAGCAGACCATCGACACCGGGCTCGCCGGGCCCACCCCCGACCTGGCCTACGTCCGCGCCACGGTGCTGGTGTGCGCCGCCGCCGTGGTGCTCACCGCGCTGTGCGCGTACCTGATGAACGTGCGCCTGTACCGGGTCACCGAGTCCTCGCTGGCCACGCTGCGGGTGCGCGGCTTCCGGCACGTGCACGACCTGTCGGTGCTCACCCAGAACTCCGAGCGGCGCGGCGCGCTCGTCTCCCGGGTGACCGGCGACGTCGACCAGATCAGCACGTTCATGCAGTGGGGCGGGCTGATGATCATCATCGCCCTGGGGCAGCTGCTGGTCGCCACCGTGCTGATGTTCGTCTACTCCTGGCAGCTCGCCCTGGTGGTGTGGGCCTGCTTCCTGCCGCTCATGGTCGTCCTGCCGCGCTTCCAGCGGTGGCTGTCGGGCGCCTACACCCGGGTGCGCGAGCGCACCGGCGACATGCTGTCGGCCGTCAGCGAGGCCGTGGTGGGCGCCGCGGTGATCAGGGCGCACGGCTCGGAGGCCCGTACGGCCGAGCGGCTGGACGCCGCGATCGAGGCCAACAAGGCGGCCCAGGCCCGCACCCAGCGGATCGTGGCGACCGTGTTCCCGCTGACCGAGATCGTCGCGGCCGTCGCGCTGGCCGCGCTGGTGCTGGTCGGGGTCAGGATCGGGCTGGCGGGCGACATCAGCGAGGGACGCCTGGTGGCCTTCCTGTTCCTGATCACGCTGTTCGTCTCGCCGATGCAGATGGCGACGGAGGTGCTCAACGAGGCGCAGAACGCCGTCGCCGGGTGGCGGCGCATCCTCGGCGTGCTCGACACCCCGGCCGACGTCGCCGACCCGGGCGACGACGGCGTCGACCTGCCGCGCGGCCCCATCTCGGTCTCCTTCGAGAACGTCGGCTTCTCCTACCCGGGCGGGGTTCCGGTGCTGCACGGGGTCTCTGCCGACATCACGCCGCGCTCGCGGGTCGCCGTGGTGGGGGAGACCGGCTCGGGCAAGACGACCTTCGCCAAGCTGCTCACCCGCCTGATGGACCCGGTGTCGGGGCGGATCACCGTCGACGGCCACGACCTGCGCGACGTGCGGTTCTCCTCGCTGCGCCGCAGGATCGTCATGGTGCCCCAGGACGGGTTCCTGTTCGACGGCACCCTCGCGGAGAACATCGCCTTCGGCAGGCCGTCGGCGACCGAGGCGGAGATCCGGCTGGCCCTCACCGAGCTGGGGCTCACCGACTGGCTGGAGGGGCTGCCCGCCGACCTGGACACCAGGGTCGGCCAGCGCGGCGAGTCGCTGTCGGCGGGCGAGCGCCAGCTCGTCGCGCTGGCCCGCGCCTACCTGGCCGACCCGGACCTGCTCCTGCTGGACGAGGCCACCTCGGCGGTGGACCCGGCCACGGAGGTGCGGCTGGCCCGCGCCCTGGAGGGCGCCACCCGGGGGCGTACCGCGGTCTCCATCGCCCACCGGCTCTCCACGGCCGAGGCCGCGGACGAGGTGTTCGTCTTCGACCGCGGCCGGATCGTGCAGCGCGGCCCGCACGCCGAGCTGCTGCGGCAGCCCGGCGTCTACGCCGACCTGTACGCCTCCTGGGCCTCCTCGGCCCGTTCCTAGACGCCCCTTGGACGCCCCGCGGCCGGTCCCGGCTCCCGGGACCGGTGGCAGGGTCACGGCCGGTCCCGGTGACGGGGCACGGCCGGTCAAGACCGTCCCCGCGTCGAGGATTAGCCTGGTCACGGTGAGGTAGAGGCAGGGACGGACGGATCCCACGTTCCGTCCTGGGGAAGGGACCGATGACAGAGGCAGTGGGCGAAGAGCCCATGGGCGGGCAGCCGCCCGTCCCGGACGTCCGAGAGGTCATGGAGCGCAGCGACCTGCTCGACGAGCTGGCGGACCTGCGGGTCGACGACGACGATGACGACGATCCCGTCCTGGTGCGGGTGGACGGATCTCCGGTCGACACCTGGCGGGAGAGGTACCCCTACTCCGAGCGGATGGACCGGGCGGAGTACGACCGGCTCAAGCGGCTGCTCCAGATCGAGCTGCTCAAGCTGCAGTACTGGATCAAGGACAACGGCGGCCGGCTGGTCGTCCTCTTCGAGGGGCGGGACGCGGCCGGCAAGGGCGGCACGATCAAGCGCTTCATGGAGCACCTCAACCCCCGCGGGGCCAACGTGGTGGCGCTGGAGAAGCCGAACGAGCGCGAGAGCACCCAGTGGTACTTCCAGCGCTACATCGCCCACCTGCCGGCCGCGGGGGAGATGGTCTTCTTCGACCGCTCCTGGTACAACCGCGCCGGTGTCGAGCGGGTGATGGGGTTCTGCACCCCCGAGGAGTACCTGGAGTTCCTGGAACAGGCTCCGGCGTTGGAGCGGATGCTCGTCCGCGACGGCATCCACCTGGTGAAGTTCTGGTTCTCGGTGTCGCGCTCGGAGCAGCGCACCCGGTTCGTGATCCGGCAGGTCGACCCGGTGCGGCAGTGGAAGCTCTCGCCGATGGACCTGAAGTCGCTCGACAAGTGGAACGACTACACCGAGGCCAAGGAGGACATGTTCGTCAACACCGACACGGAGGAGGCTCCGTGGACGGTGATCAAGAGCAATGACAAGAAGCGCGCCAGGATCGAGGCCATGCGGCACGTCCTGAGCCTGTTCGAGTACGACAACAAGGACCACAAGGTCGTCGGCTCCCCCGATCCGAAGATCGTGGTCCACGCCGCCGACGTGCTCGACGACGACCGCTCGAACTGAGCACCCGCGTCCGCCGTCCATCCGTACCGGGCCGTGTCCGGGCGGGACGTGCGGGTTCCCGGACGGACACGCCGGGCCGCGGTCCGGGACGGGGACGCGGGGTGCCCGCCCGGGGACGGACGTGCCGGGCGCTCGTCCGGAGGTGGACGTGCCGGGCGCCGGACCGTCCCGCCGGTGCGGCACAATTGCGGCATGCCCCTTGACCCCGCCATCGCCGCCCGGCTGAAGCGCACCGCCGACGGGCTCGTCCCCGCCGTGGTCCAGCAGTACGACACCGGCGAGGTGCTGATGCTCGCCTGGATGGACGACGAGGCGCTGCACCGCACGCTCACCACCGGCAGGGCCACCTACTGGTCGCGCAGCCGCGGTTCCTACTGGGTGAAGGGCGACACCTCCGGTCACGTCCAGCACGTGAGGTCCGCCGCGCTCGACTGCGACGGGGACACCCTCCTGCTCAAGGTCGACCAGGTGGGCGCCGCCTGCCACACCGGCGACCGGACCTGCTTCGACGCCGGGGAGCTGGCGGTGACCCGGGCATGACGGCCGGGCGCGGGCGGTGGATCTGGCCGGCGGCCTGCGTGGCGGGCGCCCTGCCGGTGCTGTTCGCCGCCGGGCGCGACTGGTTCACCGTGACGTACGGCACCCGGCAGGTCGCCCTGTCCGCCGCCGAGCTGGTCCCCGCGCTGGGGCCCGCGGCCTGGGCGGCGCTCGCCGCGGCGGTCGCCGTGCTCGCGACGGGCGGCCTCTGGCGCGCCCTCGTCGGCGCGGTGCTGGCGCTCTGCGGCGCCGGGGTGATCGCCGCCTCCTGGTCGGGGAGCGGCACGGACGCCGCGTTGCGCCTCGCCGCCGAGCGGGCGCCGACGGCCGCGGGCACGGTCCCGCAGGTCGTCGCGGTCCCGGCCTGGCCGATCGTCGCCGGAGCCGGGGGAGCGCTCCTGCTGGTCGCGGGGCTGGTGGCGCTCCTGAAAGGTGATCTCTGGCCGGGCATGTCCGGCCGCTACGACCGTCCGGGGGCCGGCCCCGCCACCGGCCGTCCCGCCCCGGCCTCCTCGGCGCGCGGCGTCCCGAGCGAGCGGGCGCTCTGGGACGCCCTGGACGAGGGGACCGACCCGACGGCCGGCCCGGACCCCCGGGAAAGCTGAGCGGGCCCCGTTCCGGTACCCGAAGGCCATGACATGCTCACCGGCCGCTCGTCCTGTCGGCCGTACTCCGCCGTACCGAACGTATTTTGGCTAGTATTTCGCCCGCAACTCGGATAATCGGGAGTCGTTATGAGCTATGGCAATCAGTCCGGTGGTTATGGGCAGCCTCCGGAGAACGGCGGCTATGGCTCCCCGGACAAGGGTTCCTCCGGTTACGGCTCCACGGGCGGTTACGGTTCCCCGGGCGGATACGGTTCGGCCGGGGGATACGACCCCGCCGGCGGGTACGGGCCGGGTGGCTACGGGCCCGGCGGGGAGTATGGGCCCGGTGGGTACGACCCCTACGGCAACTACGGCGGCTACGGCCCGCCGCAGCAGCGGGGCAACAACGGCATGGCCATCGCCGCGCTGGTCATGGGCATCGTCGGGCTGTTCTCCTGCGGCCTCCCCTCGATCGTGGGCGTCGTGCTCGGCCACATCTCGATGGGGCAGATCAAGCGGACCGGCGAGGAGGGGCGGGGCATGGCCGTCGCAGGGCTGGCGCTGTCCTATTTCGGGGTCGTGTGCTGGCTGGGTCTGGCCCTGCTGTGGCTGGTGCTGGTCGGCACTCTCGGCGGTGCCGCCCTGCTGAGCGGCGGCTGAGGCGGGATCCCCGCGAGCCCCCGACACGGGCCGCGGGACCCCTGCGAGCCCCCGACACGGCCGGGGGCGCGGACCGGGGATGCGGGCCCGGGACGTGGACCGGGGACGCGGGCCGGGAGTCGCGGACGTCCCGGTTCACGGGCATCGGGACCCCGCGCGGGTAGGCTGGCCGGCCGGGAGCCGATCACCGGTGGGAGGTGCTGACGGATCGTGCCGACGAGCCGTACGGCGGGATCGCGCGCGGCGGTCGCGGCGGCGCTGGGGGTCGCGGCGCTGGCGGGCGCCGCGGTGGCCTTCGTGGCCGCGGTCGACCCCGGCGAGCCGGGCCACTATCCCCCCTGCCCGTTCCTCATGCTCACCGGGCTGTACTGCCCCGGCTGCGGCGGGTTGCGGGCGGTGCACGCGCTCGCGCACGGCGATCTGCCGGCGGCCCTGGGGTTCAACCCGCTGGTCGTGATCATGATCCCGGTGCTGGCCGCCCTCTGGGGCCGGTGGACGCTGCGCGCCTGGCGCGGTGGCGCCCCGGACCCGAACGGCGGGCGGTATCCCGGATATCCCAGAATATCCCGGATGTCCGGGATATCCGTGCGACCCGTGTACGCGTGGTCATTGCTCGCCGTGACCTTCGCATTTTGGATAGCACGAAATCTTCCTTTTGGGGAATTCCTAGCCCCATAGTCACCTATAGGTCTCACCCCGTGGCCGGGTGAGTGCGGCCGGGCCGATACCATCGGCGGGACAAGGGCAGTCGATCGGGAGGGGCCTTACTCGTGAGCGAGCGGAGCGAGCGAACCACGGACACGACGGCGTTCGCGAGCCTGGCCTCCGAGCTTCGCGGGGAGGGCAAGTGAGCGTGCTCGAAGAGATCCTCGAGGGAGTCCGCGCCGACCTGGCCGAGCGGCAGGAGCGGGTGTCGCTGGCCGAGCTCAAGGAGCGGGCCGCCAAGGCGCCCGCCCCGCGCGACGCGTACGCGGCGCTGGGCGGCGACCAGGTGGCGGTCATCGCCGAGGTCAAGCGCTCCAGCCCGTCCAAGGGGGCCCTGGCGGCGATCGCCGACCCCGCCGCGCTGGCCGGTGACTACGAGTCGGGCGGCGCCCACGTCATCAGCGTGCTCACCGAGCGGCGCCGCTTCGGCGGCAGCCTCGACGACCTGGCCGCGGTACGCGCCGTCGTCGACATCCCGGTGCTGCGCAAGGACTTCATCGTCACCTCCTACCAGCTGTGGGAGGCCCGCGCCTACGGTGCCGACCTGGCGCTGCTGATCGTCGCGGCCCTGGACCAGAACGCGCTGGTCTCGCTCATCGAGCGGGCCGAGTCGATCGGGCTGGCCCCGCTGGTCGAGGTGCACACCGAGGAGGAGCTGGAGCGGGCGCTGGCCGCCGGTGCCCGGCTCATCGGTGTCAACGCGCGCGACCTCAAGACGCTGGAGGTGGACCGCGAGGTGTTCGCCAAGCTCGCCCCCAAGATCCCCGAGGGCGTCATCAAGATCGCCGAGTCGGGTGTGCGCGGCCCCCACGACCTGCTCGCCTACGCCAGGGCCGGCGCCGACGCCGTCCTGGTCGGCGAGAGCCTGGTGACCGGCAAGGACCCGCGGGCCGCCGTGGTCGACCTGGTCACCGCCGGTGCCCATCCCGCATCCCGACCCGAGGGGCAGTAAGCAGTGACGACTCACGACGGAACCGTCCTCACCACCGCGGACCTCGCGGGCAACGGCGTGCACGGCGACGACCCCGACGTGCACGGCAAGTTCGGCGTCTTCGGCGGGCGCTACGTGCCCGAGGCGCTGATCCCCGCCCTGGACGAGGTCGCCGCGGAGTACGACAGGGCCAAGAACGACGTGGCCTTCCTGCGGGAGTTCGACCACCTGCTGCGCACCTACGCCGGGCGTCCCACCACGCTGACCGAGGTGCCCCGCTTCGCCGAGCAGGCGGGCGGCGCCCGGATCATCCTCAAGCGCGAGGACCTGACCCACACCGGCGCCCACAAGATCAACAATGTGCTCGGCCAGGCCCTGCTGACGAAGCGGCTGGGCAAGACGCGGGTGATCGCCGAGACCGGCGCCGGGCAGCACGGCGTCGCCACCGCGACCGCCGCGGCCCTGATGGGCCTGGAGTGCGTGATCTACATGGGCGCCGTGGACTGCGAGCGCCAGGCGCTCAACGTCGCCCGGATGAAGCTGCTCGGCGCGACCGTCGTGCCGGTCACCAACGGCAGCCAGACCCTCAAGGACGCCATCAACGAGGCGTTCCGCGACTGGGTGGCCAACGTCGACCGCACCCACTACCTGTTCGGCACGATCGCCGGCCCGCACCCGTTCCCCGAGATCGTCCGCGACTTCGCCCGCATCATCGGCGTCGAGGCCCGCCGCCAGATGCTGGAGCTCACCGGCGCCCTGCCGGACGCGGTCGCCGCCGCGGTCGGCGGCGGCTCCAACGCCATCGGCATCTTCCACGCCTTCATCGGCGACCGCGACGTCCAGCTGCACGGCTACGAGGCGGGCGGGCGCGGCCTGGAGAGCGGCGAGCACGCCCTGACCCTCACCGAGGGCTCCATCGGCGTGCTGCACGGCTCGCGCACGTACGTGCTCCAGGACGACGAGGGCCAGACGGTCGAGTCGCACTCGATCTCGGCCGGGCTCGACTACCCCGGCGTCGGCCCCGAGCACGCCTGGCTCAAAGACACCGGCCGCGCCACCTACCACGGCATCACCGACGCCGAGGCGATGGACGCCTTCTCGCTGCTGGCCCGTACCGAGGGCATCATCCCCGCGATCGAGTCCTCGCACGCGCTGGCCGGAGCCCTCAAGCTCGGCCGCGAGATGGGCCCGGACGCCACCATCCTGGTCAACCTCTCTGGCCGGGGCGACAAGGACATGGGCACCGCCATGAAGTACTTCAACCTCTGACGACCGCCCCTCTTCCCCTCCGCCACGGCCGGGGAGGACGACCCGCAACGGAAGCAACGATGACGACTCTCCAGACGGTGTTCGCCAAGGCCAAGGCGGACGACCGCGCCGCCCTCATCGGGTACCTCCCCGCGGGGTTCCCCACCAAGGAGGGCGGCGTCGCCGTCGCCACCGCGATGGTGGAGGCGGGCTGCGACGTGATCGAGATCGGCCTGCCCTACTCCGACCCGCTCATGGACGGCCCGACGATCCAGGACGCGGTCCACCGGGCGCTGACCAACGGCACCCGCATCGCCGACGTGCTGCGCACGGTCGAGGGCGTCGCCAGGACGGGCGCCGCCACCCTGGTCATGACGTACTGGAACCCGATCGACCGCTACGGCGCCGAGCGCTTCGCCCGCGACCTGGCGAACGCGGGCGGGGTGGGCACCATCACGCCCGACCTGACCCCCGAGGAGGCCGGGCCCTGGCGCGAGGCCAGCGCCGCGGCCGGGATCGACACCGTCTTCCTGGTCGCGCCCAGCTCCACCCGGGCGCGCATCCAGGCCGTCGCCGACAGCTGCACCGGTTTCGTCTACGCGGCCTCGCTGATGGGCGTCACCGGAGCCCGCGACTCGGTCGGCGAGGCCGCCCAGGGCCTGGTCGAGCGCACCCGCCCGCACACCTCGCTCCCGGTCTGCGTCGGCCTGGGCGTCGGCACCGGCCGCCAGGCCGCCGAGGTCGCGGCCTACGCCGACGGCGTCATCGTGGGCTCGGCGTTCATCCGCCGCGTGCTGGACGCCCCCGACGAGGCCTCGGGCCTGGCCGCGGTCCGCGAGCTGGGCGCCGAGCTGGCGGCCGGCGTCCGCGGCTGACGGACCCGAAGGTCACGGGCGCGACCGCCCGGTCCCGGTCCCGCGCGTACGGCACCGGCCCCGTCCGGGGCCGCCGGTGTCACCTCCGCGCGGGGACCGGGCCCTTGTCACGCTCCGTGTCCGTCGGGCAGGCTTATTCAACGCTTATCCGGTCCGTGATGAGGTTTTCCTCGGTACCGTGCGTTCGCCGGAGCCGTTCGTGCCCGGTCCCCGGAAAAGGAGAATGGTGGTCGTGACCGCAAACAGCCCGCGCCCAATAGGTCGCGTATCGTGATTTCGGCGCTACGCTGGGTGACGACCGTCTCGCGGCTGGTGCTGGCGGGCGTGCTGATCGTCGCGGGTTGGGGCAAGATCGGCACCCCGGCGCTCTCGGTCCAGGCGGTCGAGGCATACGAGCTGCTCCCTGAATCGCTCGCCACGGTGGTCGGCTACGGCCTGCCGATCCTGGAGATCGTCGTGGGGGTGTTGCTGGTTGTCGGGCTGCTCACCCGGACGGCGGCCGTCGTCTCGGCACTGCTGATGCTGGCGTTCGTCATCGGCATCGCCTCGGCGTGGGCGCGCGGGCTGCGCATCGACTGCGGCTGCTTCGGCGGCGGCGGCCGGCTGGCGGCGGGCGTGGAACCCGACTACCTGATCGACATCCTGCGTGACTTCGGTCTCTTCGCGCTCGGCGTGTTCGTCGCCTGGTTCCCGCCGGGTCGCTTCGCGCTGGACTCCGTGCTGGGGCTGACCCCCGGCCAGGAACCGTACGACGACTTCGAGGGCGACGACGACGAGGAGCCCCACGAAAAGGAGACGGACTGATGGGCAAGGCCGCGCGGGAGCAGTCGGCGCGTGATCGCATCAAGTCACAGCGCGAGGAACAGAGGAACAAGGACCGGCGCAAGCGGGCGTTGACGGCCGGGACGGTTGCGGTCATCGCGCTGGCCGCGGTCGGCGGCGGCTGGTGGTTCGCCGCCCAGAGCAGCAGGTCCGAGCAGGTCGCCGCCACTCTCGCGCCGATCACCGTGGCCGCCGACGGCTCGGTGGTCATGGCCAGGCCCGGCGTGGAGAAGCCGGTCCTGGACGTCTACGAGGACTTCCAGTGCCCGGCCTGCAGGGCGCTGGAGGAGACCAGCGGCCCCACGATCAAGAACCTGGCGGCCGAGGGCAAGGCCAAGGTCGTCTTCCACCCGATCACGATCTTCCCGCAGCAGACCAACAAGGGCGTCACCCGGGCGAACTCGGTGCGCGCCGCCGCCGCGGCCCGCTGCATCCCCGGGGGAGCCCCCTGGAGCGCGTTCCACGACAAGCTGTTCAAGGAGCAGCCCTCGGAGACCGCGGAGGGCTTCGCGATCCCGGACCTGATCGCCTGGGGCAAGGAGGCCGGCGTGACCGACGCCGGGTTCGACGCCTGCGTGACCAGCCAGGAGAAGGCGGCCGCGCACGCCGCCTACAGCACCAAGGTCATGGAGGGGCAGAAGCTCAGCGGCACGCCGACGCTGAAGCTCAACGGCAGCGAGGTGGACATCGAGGTCGCCTTCAAACCCGCCGAGCTACGCCAGGCCGTTCTGGATGCCGCCAAGTAGCGCGCGACACGGTAACGTCACCTGACATGCCCCTCGCCTCGATTCCCAGCCCCTCCCAGGGGGTCTGGCACCTCTTCGGCGTGGTCCCCATCCGGGCCTACGCACTGTGCATCGTGCTCGGCGTCGTCGTCGCGGTCGTCATCGGTGAACGCCGCTGGCGAGCCCGCGGCGGCCAGCCGGGAACGATCGTGGACCTCGCCGTCTGGGCCGTGCCGTTCGGCCTGGTCGGCGGGCGTATCTACCACGTCCTCACCGACTGGCAGCTCTACTTCGGGGCGGACGCGCCGAACGAGCCGTACGAGGCGCTGTTCATCTGGAACGGCGGCCTGGGCATCTGGGGCGCGGTCGCGCTGGGCGGCGTGGGCGTCTGGATCGCCTGCCGGCGGGCGGGCCTCTCGCTCACCGCGGTGGCCGACACCATCGCCCCCGGCATCGTGATCGCCCAGGGCATCGGCCGCTGGGGCAACTACTTCAACCAGGAGCTGTTCGGCAGCCCCACCGACCTGCCGTGGGGCCTGGAGATCGACCCCGACCGGCCGGGCACGGTGCCGGGCGAGGACACCTACCACCCGGCGTTCCTGTACGAGTCGATCTGGGACCTGGGCCTGGGGGTCATCCTCATCTGGGCGGGCAGCAGGTTCGCGCTCCGCCACGGGCGCCTGTTCGCGCTCTACGTCGCCGGCTACACCGTGGGCCGCTTCTGGATCGAGGGGCTGCGGGTCGACACCGCCCACCACATCCTCGGCCTGCGCCTCAACCAGTGGACCTCGATCATCGTGTTCATCGGGGCGATGATCTACTTCTGGTACGCCAGGAACAGGACCGACGACGAGCCGGTGCTCCCCGCGGGGACCGGCGGGGGCGTCCCGGACGGGGCCGTGGCGTCGGACGAGGACCGCGAGGGCCACGAGAACCCCGAGGACCTCACCGCCGGCGGCGTCCGGGAGGGCGCCGGGGACGACACCGCCACGGGGACGCCCCCGGGAGGCGGCACCACCGGCACTTCTCCGGGCACCACCACCGGCACCGCCACCAGCACCACCGGCACCGCCACCGGCACCGCCACCAGCACCACCGGCACCGCCACCAGCACCACCGGCACCGCCACCAGCACCACCGGCACCGCCACCAGCACCACCGGCACCGCCACGGCCCTGGCCACTCCCGGCGAGGAGGGCCTCGTCGACCCGGCGCACCCCTCCGACCAGGCCGAGCCCGCCGAGAAGGCCGTGAGCGCGGCGGCCCGGGAGGGGACGCCCGCGTCCGCTTCGAGCGCGTCCGTGCCGTCACCGGGCACGCTCGCCGCAGACGTCCCGGCAACCCCCGCCGATCCGGCGTCCGCGGATCCGGCCCACCCGGCCGACCAGGCGGAGGCCTCCGAGATCGACGGGCCCGCGAGGACCGGCGGTCCCGCCACGGCCGCTGGCTCCGCCGGGATCGCCGGCACCCCTGGGATCGACGGTCCCGCGGGGACCGGCGGGTCCGCCACGGTCGCGGGTCCCGCCACGGCCGACGGGGCCACCGGTTCCGGGCCGGTGCGCGGTGACGCCGTACCGGCCGTGGCCGGGGGCGACCGCGGTGAGCAGGACGCGGCCGAGACCGTTCCCGAGGGCGGGAAAGAACGACGTTGACGTTCCGTCCATCCATGGTCCGGGTCACCGGATCGCCCGGCGCGGAGACCTTCCCGTGCCGGGCGCGGCACGGGCGCCCCGCGCGCCGGAGGGCGGGATGAACGAGGAGGCCCCCCGGCAGGGCGCCGAGATGCACCACCAGCACCGTGACGTCAACGGCGGCTGGCTGCGTCCCTCGGTGTTCGGCGCGATGGACGGCCTGGTCTCGAACTTCGCCCTGATCGCGGGGGTCGCCGGCGGCGGCGCCGGCACCCGGGTCATCGTGCTGGCGGGCGTCGCGGGCCTGGCGGCGGGCGCGTTCTCCATGGCCGGAGGCGAGTACGTGTCGGTGGCCAGCCAGCGCGAGCTGGCCCTGGCCGAGATCGCCATCGAGCGGCGCGAGCTCGAACGCCACCCCGAGGCCGAGCAGGAGGAGCTGGCCAAGCTCTACCGGGACCGGGGCGTCGACCCGGCCGTGGCCGCCGAGGTGGCCCGGCAGATCTCGATGGACCCGGAGACGGCGCTGGAGGTGCACTCCGAGGCCGAGCTGGGGGTGACCTCCCGGGACCTGCCCTCGCCCAGGACCGCGGCCGTCTCCTCGTTCCTGTCGTTCGCCGTGGGCGCGCTCCTGCCGCTCCTGCCGTACCTGCTGGGCGTCACCAGCCTGGTGGCCTCGGCGGTGATCTCGTGCCTGGCGCTGTTCGGCGCGGGCGCGCTCGTCTCCCGGGTCACCGCGCGCAGCTGGTGGTACAGCGGGCTGCGCCAGCTCGTGGTGGGCGTGATCGCCGCGGCCCTGACCTTCGCCCTGGGCACCCTGCTGGGAGGAACCGGACTGTGACCACCCCCGCCACCCCCCCTCCCGCCCCCGCCCGCAAACGCCGCCGCTCCTCCGGCCCCGCGGAGTCGTGGAGCATCCCCCGGCTGGAGGAGTGGGGCCTGACCCGCACCCAGCAGCGGTTGCTGCTGATCCTCGGCTCGGTGGCGGGCGTGCTGATCGCCGCGGTCGCCCTCACCATGGGGATCTCCGCGATCGGCAACGACTTCGAGCCCGAGCGGGCCACCGCCTCGGTCATCGGCACCGAGCCGCGGCCCGACGCCTACCGGGGCTGGCCCTCCTCGGCGGTGTTCGGGCCCATCGCGCAGAGCAAGGCCGACCCCCGGCCGCTGACGCTCAAGGAGCTCTTCCCCGCCCGGACCCTCAAGGAGGGCAGGACCACGCTGCGGCTGGCGGGCACCCGGCTGGAGAGCGGCTGCGCGGGCGCGGTCTGGGGGCAGGGGGTCGTCGACCTGCTCGTCCGGGGCGGCTGCACCCAGGTGGCCAGGGGCCTGTACGCCAGCGCCGACGGCCGCTACGTCGCCCAGTACACGCTGTTCAACCTCCGCGACGCCGCCTCGGCCGACGCGCTGGTGAACGGCCTGACCACCCTGCACCGGGGCGGCTGGGTACGGCCGCTGGAGTCGGCCAGGGCCGCGTTCCCCTCCGGTGGCCACACCGAGTCCAGCGGTCACGCCATGGGCCACTACGCCGGGCTGGTCTGGTTCGGCCGGGCCGACGGCGCCGAGCCGACCCCCAGGGACGACTTCGTCTCCCTGGCCCTGACGGTTCGCGGCACCGAGAAGGCGATCTTCCGCCGGATCGTCGCCGTGGCCCCGGTCCCGGCTCCCTCCAGGTAGTCACCGATGCACCGCGCGTCACAGTAGGCTCTGTCGTCATGCGCACGTGGATCACCGTCGTCGTCCTGGCCGTGGTCGCGGGGGCCGGGATCTTCCTGTGGCTGGGGGACGAGCCCGCACCGCGCGCGGCCGTCCTGCGCGCCGAGACCGGCACCGCCCACTACGCGCCCATCGCCACCCGCGCCCTCGACCCCCGGCCCCTGACCGTCGCCGAGCTGTTCGACCGGCCGACGGTGTCGGCGGGCACCACCCGGCTCGCCCTCAAGGGCACCGAGGACCTCGCCGACTGCGCCGAGGCCGCCTGGGGAGGCGCGCGGGACGCGCTCGGCGGCTGCACCCAGGTGCTGCGGGCCCGGTACGAGACCGAGGACGGCACGGTCTGGGGCCAGTTCGTGATCTTCAACCTCGCCGACTCGGCCGCCGCGGACGCCCTGGTGGCGGCGCTCGGGCGCGACGGCTTCGTCCGCCCGGCCCCCGGCGCGCCCGGGGGCCTCGACGGCGCGCACGGCTGGGCCCAGGTCCGTGCCCTGGGCCACTTCGTCACGGTGAGCTGGGTGGGCCCCGTGGTGCAGGGGAAGCGGCCCGACCTCACCTACCCGCAGGTGGCGCTGGACGGCCTCAGCCTGGTGATCCAGCGACGACTGGTGCGCTGAGGGAGTCCCGCACCGCGGCCGGGAGCTCCAGCAGGCGGTGGGCGGGCAGCTCCAGCACGGTGACGTCGGCCGCCCAGGGGGCGACGGCGGTGACGACCGCCCTGGCCTGCTTCTTCGTCAGATCGCCCCGGGCGCCGATCAGGGCCTCGCGCCAGGTGTTGGCGAGCTTGCCGTGCGCGTTGTCCAGGATCCGGCGCAGGATCCGCTCGGCGTCCCCGGCCGCCTCGGCGTTCCCGGCCTGTTCGGTGTCCCCGGTCCGCGCGGTGTCCGCGGCCGGTTCGGCGTCCCGGTCCCGCGCGGTGCCCGGCGCGGTCGCGGTGCCCCCGGGCCTTCCGGCTCCCGGGACGGGCGGCGCCACCCGTACGGCGCGGACGCCGGTGCCCTCGGCGGTGAGCCGGTAGACGGGGGAGAGCAGGTCGGCGGGGAGCTCGCGGACGGCCGAGGCCAGGGTGACGCGCACCTCCCCGGCCCGGGTGGCCAGCAGCAGCCGGGGCAGCGCGGCCTCCAGCCCGGCCGGGACGGAGATCGCCACCCGGGCCGGGTCGCTGGCGTACGGCTTGGCCAGCCAGGTCGTCAGGCGCGCCCGGGGGAGCCTGGGCAGCACGTCCCGCGGCCAGTCGCCCACCAGCACCTCCGGCATGAAACCGTCGTCCGCGCCGGGGTCCCGCCCGCCGGCGGCCGTGGCGGGGGAGGGCGCGGAAGGGGGCGCCGTGGCGGGGGAGGACGCGCCGGGGGAGCCGGCCGACTCCACCGACTGCGGGCCCCGGGTGTAGATCGCGGTGGCGGCGGCCTCGACGCGGGACGCCACGGCGGGCCAGGTCTTCGTGGTGGGACGCAGGACGTACAGGTCGGCGGCCGAGCCGATCGCCTCGGCGCCGAGGTAGCGGTTGAAGTCCGGGTAGATCGCCTCGTTGACGAGGTTGAGCCCGGACAGGGCCTGCTGCACCTTCAGCGCGAGCGCGGGGGTGCGCTCACTGGCCCCGTACGCCAGCAGGATCCGGCCGCGGTCGCGGTCGCGCAGCCCCTCGGCGCCGCGGGCGACGAACAGCGCGACCCCCTCGGGGGTGTAGGGCGGGTCGGTGATCGCCAGGTCGGCCCAGGCGTGCGCCGAGGCGGGCAGGCCCAGCCGCAGGTCGGCCCAGCGGGTCCGCACGGCCAGGCCCAGCCGGTCGGCCTGGTCGGAGATGTAGGCGAGGATGCGCTCGTCGATGTCGGCCACGGTCACCTCGACGCCCGGGTGCAGCAGGGCGGTGGCCAGCGAGGTCAGGTCGTGGTCGCCCACGCAGAGCAGCCGGGCGCCGTCCAGCCAGAACCGGGCGTCCAGCAGCAGGGCCCGCCGGACCACGGTCTCCCCGGTGGCGGCGACGTGGTCCAGCGCGTGGCGGCCCCGGGGCGCCTTGGCGATCAGCTCGTCCATCAGCGCGACCAGGTCGGCGTGGCCGGGCAGGAGATGCGCCACCGGGTCCGCCGGGGAGACGGCGCCGGGCCCCGGCCCCTGCGTCCTCTGCGTCCCCGATGTGCCCGGCGTCCCGGACGGCGCAGCGGGCGCGGAGGGGAGCCGGAAGCGGGCCCCGGACCTCTCCAGCCGCTCGTCCACCTCGCGCAGCAGCTCCTCGACGGTCCGCCGGGACGTCGCGGTCTCCCTGACCAGGTCGGCGAGCGTCCACCAGCGGCCGTCCGACAGCGCCACCAGCGCGTTCCGCAGCCGCCTGCCGTCGATGCCCGCCCGCGCGACGAGCGCCATGGCCCCCTCGCCGGGCCCGGAGGCGCAGGGAGGGCCGGCGGAGGCGGAGGCCGCGAGGGCGGCGAGCGCCGGAGCGGGACCGGGCGCGGCGGGGGCTCGATCGGGATCGGGATCGGGATCGGAAGGGCGGGCCTGGCCGGAACCGGACGCGGAGACCTGATCGGGATCGGACGCGGAGGCCCGATCGGGCGCGGGACCCGAGGCGGAGTCCGGGGCGTTCCCCGACACGCCCGAGGGGCCCGCGGTGGTGGCGGTTGTCAGATCGGCGGGCTCGCCCGACGGCACGGGGACGCTCGGTTCCATCAGGCCACCTTAGAGCCCCGACCTGGAATGTCGTGCCGCCGGAGCGCGTTCAATGAAACGGGCGAATCGCCCTTAATTCGCGCTACCAAGACCGGGTAGGCAGTTATCCGGCAGGGTACGGTAACCTCTACCCACCACGCAGCAGGGCCAACGTCGTCCCTTGCTTGTTCCAAAGAAGCAAGACGACGGGAGGGATTCAATGCCTGCTGCCCACCTCGGCTTTCCCGAGCCTCAGGGCCTGTACCACCCCTCGCACGAGCACGACGCCTGTGGCGTCGCCATGGTCGCCGACGTGGCCGGTCGCCGCAGTCACGACATCGTCGCGAAGGCCTTGACCGCGCTGTGCAATCTCGACCACCGGGGGGCCCAGGGTAGCGAGCCGGACACCGGGGACGGGGCCGGCATCCTCACGCAGATCCCGGACACCTTCCTGCGGGTGGTGGCGGACTTCCCGCTGCCCGAGGCCGGTGCCTACGCGGTCGGCACGGCGTTCCTGCCCGCCGACGCCCAGGCCCGCGGGACCGCCGTGCGGCTGATCGAGGAGATCGCCGCCGAGGAGGGCCTGACGGTCCTCGGCTGGCGGGACCTGCCGACCACCCCCGACCTGCCCGGGCCGAGCGCCCGCGCGGTCATGCCCTTCTTCGCCCAGCTGTTCGTGACCTCACCGAACGGTGAGACCGGCCTGGAGCTGGACCGGCTGGTCTTCTGCCTGCGCAAGCGGGCCGAGCACGAGGCGGACGTCTACTTCCCCTCGCTGAGCTGCCGGACCATCGTCTACAAGGGCATGCTCACCCCGCTGCAGGTGGAGCGGTTCTTCCCCGACCTGACCGACGAGCGGTACGAGTCCGCCATCGCGCTGGTCCACTCGCGTTTCTCCACCAACACCTTCCCCTCCTGGCCGCTGGCCCACCCGTACCGCTACGTCGCGCACAACGGCGAGATCAACACGGTCAAGGGCAACCGCAACTGGATGCGGGCCCGCGAGGCCATGCTGCAGACCGCGAACCTGCCGGGCGACCTGGCGCGGCTCTTCCCGATCTGCGACCCGGACGGCTCCGACACCGCCTCCTTCGACGAGACGCTGGAGCTGCTGCACCTGGCCGGTCGCCGGCTGCCGCACGCGGTGCTGATGATGATCCCGGAGGCGTGGGAGAACCACACCGAGATGGACCCGGCGCGCCGGGCGTTCTACGAGTTCCACTCCACGATGATGGAGGCCTGGGACGGCCCCGCCTCGATCACCTTCTCCGACGGCACCCTGGTCGGCGCGGTCCTCGACCGCAACGGCCTGCGCCCGGGACGGTTCTGGGTCACCGCCGACGGCCTGGTCGTGCTGGCCTCCGAGGCCGGCGTGCTCGACATCGCGCCGCAGGACGTGGTCCGCAAGGGCCGCCTGCAGCCCGGCCGGATGTTCCTGATCGACACCTCCCTCGGCAAGATCATCGAGGATGACGAGATCAAGGCCGAGCTCGCGGCCGAGCTGCCGTACGCGGACTGGCTGCACGCCGGGCTGGTCCGCTTCGAGGAGCTGCCGGTCCGCGCGCACGAGGTGCCCACGCACGAGGCGCTGATCAAGCGGCAGCAGACCTTCGGCTACACCGAGGAGGAGCTGCGGATCATCCTGGCGCCGATGGCGAAGGCGGGCGCCGAGCCGATCGGCTCGATGGGCACCGACACCCCCGTCGCGGTGCTCAGCGAGCGGCCCCGGCTGCTGTTCGACTACTTCAGCCAGCTGTTCGCGCAGGTCACCAACCCGCCGCTGGACGCCATCCGCGAGGAGCTCGTCACCTCCCTGGCCAGCACCATCGGCCCCGAGGGCAACCTGCTCGAACCCGGCCCGGCCTCCTGCCGCCAGCTCGTGCTGCCCTACCCGGTGATCGACAACGACGAGCTCGCGAAGATCATCCACATCAACGACGAGGGCGCGCTGCCGGGCTTCCACCCGCGCGTGATCTCCGGGCTGTACCCGGTCGCGGGCGGCGGCGAGGCGCTGCTGCACCGCCTGGAGGAGATCCGCGCCGAGGTCTCGGCGGCGATCGAGGGCGGGGCGCGGATCATCGTGCTCTCCGACCGCGGCTCGTCCGAGGCGCTCGCGCCGATCCCGTCGCTGCTGCTGACCGGCGCCGTGCACCACCACCTGATCGCCGAGAAGACCCGTACCCGGGTCGGCCTGGTCGTCGAGACCGGCGAGGCGCGCGAGGCGCACCACATGGCGCTGCTGATCGGCTACGGCGCGGGCGCGGTGAACCCGTACCTGGCCATCGAGACCGTCGAGGACATGGTCGACTCGGGCGTGCTCCAGGCCGACCGGCACAAGGCGGTGCGCAACCTGATCAAGGCGTACGGCAAGGGCGTGCTGAAGGTCATGTCCAAGATGGGCGTGTCCACGGTGGCCTCCTACACCGGCGCTCAGATCTTCGAGGCGCTCGGCCTGAGCCAGGAGGTCGTCGACGCCTGTTTCACCGGGACCACCTCCCGCCTGGGCGGCGTCGGCTTCGACGTGCTGGCCGAGGAGGCGGCGCTGCGGCACCGCCGCGCCTACCCCCGGGCGGAGAACCCCCACCGCCGCCTGGAGGTCGGCGGCGAGTACCAGTGGCGCCGCGAGGGCGAGCCGCACCTGTTCAACCCCGAGACCGTCTTCAAGCTGCAGCACGCCACCCGCTCGCGCCGCTACGAGATCTTCAAGGAGTACACCGGCCTGGTGGACTCCCAGGCGGAGAAGCTGATGACGCTGCGCGGCCTGTTCAGGCTCAGGGAGGGCGTCCGCGAGCCGGTCCCGGTCGACGAGGTCGAGCCGATCAGCGAGATCGTCAAGCGCTTCTCCACCGGCGCCATGTCGTACGGCTCCATCTCGATGGAGGCGCACGAGACCCTGGCCATCGCGATGAACCGGCTGGGCGGCAAGTCCAACACCGGTGAGGGCGGCGAGGACCCCGAGCGGCTGCACGACCCGGCCCGCCGCTCGGCCATCAAGCAGGTGGCCTCCGGCCGGTTCGGCGTGACCTCGGAGTACCTGGTCAACGCCGACGACGTGCAGATCAAGATGGCGCAGGGCGCCAAGCCCGGCGAGGGCGGCCAGCTGCCCGGCCACAAGGTCTACCCGTGGATCGCCAAGACCCGGCACTCCACCCCGGGCGTCGGCCTCATCTCGCCGCCGCCGCACCACGACATCTACTCCATCGAGGACCTCGCCCAGCTCATCCACGATTTGAAGAACGCCAACCCGTCCGCCCGCGTGCACGTCAAGCTGGTGGCCGAGGTCGGGGTAGGCACGGTCGCGGCGGGCGTGTCCAAGGCGCACGCCGACGTGGTGCTCATCTCCGGCCACGACGGCGGCACCGGCGCCTCCCCGCTGACCTCGCTCAAGCACGCGGGCTCGCCCTGGGAGCTCGGCCTGGCCGAGACCCAGCAGACGCTGCTGCTCAACGGGCTGCGCGACCGCATCACGGTGCAGGTCGACGGCCAGCTCAAGACCGGCCGCGACGTGGTCATCGCCGCCCTGCTGGGCGCGGAGGAGTACGGCTTCGCCACCGCACCGCTGGTCGTCTCCGGCTGCGTGATGATGCGCGTCTGCCACCTGGACACCTGCCCGGTCGGCGTCGCCACCCAGAACCCCGAGCTGCGCCGGCGCTTCACCGGCAAGCCCGAGTTCGTGGTCAACTTCTTCGAGTTCGTCGCCCAGGAGATCCGCGAGTACCTGGCCGCGCTGGGCTTCCGCAGCCTGGAGGAGGCCGTCGGCCACGCCGAGCTGCTCGACACCACCCCGGCGGAGAACCACTGGAAGGCCGCCGGGCTGGACCTGGCGCCGATCCTGCACATGCCCAAGCTGCCCGAGGGCGCCTCGCTGCGCCGTACGGTGGCCCAGGACCACGGGCTGGACCGGGCGCTGGACAACACGCTGATCCAGCTCGCCGAGGGCGCGCTCAAGACCGGCAGCAGGGTCACCCTCGACCTGCCGATCCGCAACGTCAACCGCACGGTCGGCACCATGCTCGGCCACGAGGTGACCAAGCGGTACGGCGGCGCGGGCCTGCCCGACAACACCATCGACGTCCGCTTCACCGGCTCGGCGGGCAACTCCTTCGGCGCCTTCCTGCCCCGGGGGATCACGCTGCGGCTGACCGGCGACGCCAACGACTACGTGGGCAAGGGCCTGTCCGGCGGCCGGATCTCGGTCGCCCCGCACGACGTGGCCCCGCTGGAGGGCCACATCATCGCCGGGAACGTCGGCCTGTACGGGGCGACCTCCGGCGAGGCGTTCATCCGCGGCGTCGCGGGGGAGCGGTTCTGCGTCCGAAACTCCGGTGCCACCGCGGTGGTCGAGGGCGTCGGGGACCACGGCTGCGAGTACATGACCGGCGGCAAGGTGGTCGTCCTGGGCGCGACCGGACGCAACTTCGCGGCCGGCATGTCGGGCGGCGTCGCCTACCTGCTCGACCTCGACACCGACCGGGTCAACCGCGAGATGGTCGAGGTCGAGGAGCTCGACGAGACCGACTCCGAGGCGCTGCGCGAGATCGTCGAGGCGCACCTGACCGAGACCGGCTCCACCGTGGCCAAGGCGCTGCTGGCCGACTGGGACCCGTCCCGCTTCCGCAAGATCATGCCGACGGACTACAAGCGGGTCCTGCGGGCCGCCGAGTCCGCCCGGCTGGAGGGCCGCGACATCGACGAGGCCGTCATGACCGCCGCGGTGCAGGCATGAGGCCGGCACCGGGGCGGATCCGCCCCCTCGGCTCCGGACCGGCGAGGGGAACGGCCGCGCGCGGCCGCTCCCGCCGGGTCCACACCGTCCAGCTCGAAAAGGGATATCGGGGAGGTACGACCGATGGCTGACCCCAAGGGTTTTCTCACTCACGGACGCGAGCTGCCGGCCCGCCGCCCGGTGGACGTGCGCATCCGCGACTGGCGGGAGGTCTACCAGGACTTCCCCAAGCCCGCGCTGGCCAAGCAGGCCGCGCGCTGCATGGACTGCGGCATCCCGTTCTGTCACAACGGCTGCCCGCTGGGCAACCTGATCCCCGAGTGGAACGACCTGGTCTACCGGGACGACTGGCGCGAGGCCATCGAGCGCCTGCACGCCACCAACAACTTCCCGGAGTTCACCGGGAGGCTGTGCCCGGCCCCGTGCGAGGCCGCGTGCGTGCTCGGCATCAACTCCGACCCGGTCGCGATCAAGCGGGTCGAGGTCGAGATCATCGACCGTGCCTTCGACGAGGGCTGGGTCACCCCCCAGATCCCCGCGTCCAAGACCGGCAGGCGCGTCGCGGTCGTCGGCTCGGGCCCCGCGGGCCTGGCCGCCGCCCAGCAGCTCACCCGGGCCGGTCACGACGTGGTGGTGTTCGAGCGCGCCGACCGGATCGGGGGCCTGCTGCGCTACGGCATCCCCGAGTTCAAGATGGAGAAGCGCCACATCGACCGCCGCCTCGCCCAGATGCGGGCCGAGGGCACCGAGTTCCGTACCGGCGTCAACGTCGGCGTGGACATCACGGCGGCGCGGCTGCGCGAGGAGTTCGACGCGATCATCCTCGCCGGTGGCGCGACCCAGTGGCGGGACCTGCCGGTCGCCGGGCGCGACCTCAAGGGCGTCCACCAGGCGATGGAGTACCTGCCGCCGTCCAACAAGGTCCAGGAGGGCGACTTCCCGGTCTCGCCGATCAGCGCGGAGGGCAAGCACGTCGTGGTGATCGGCGGCGGTGACACCGGCGCCGACTGCATCGGCACCGCGATCCGCCAGGGGGCCGCCTCGGTCACCCAGCTGGAGATCATGCCCCGGCCCCCGGAGGCGCGTCCCGGCAGCCAGCCGTGGCCCACGTTCCCCATCCTGTTCAAGATGGAGAGCGCCCACGAGGAGCTGGCCGAGAGCGGCGGCGACCGGGTGTACGCGGTCTCCACCACCGAGTTCGTCGGCGACGCCGACGGCAACGTCCGGGCGCTGCGTCTGGTCGAGGTGGAGGGGCCGGCGAACGGGTTCAAGCCGGTGCCCGGCTCCGAGCGGGAGATCCCGGCCGAGCTGGTCACGCTCTCCATGGGCTTCGTGGGCCCGGAGCGCGGCGGCCTGCTGGACGAGCTCGCCGAGGCCGCCGGGGGCGAGTTCTTCGACGCCCGGGGCAACGTCGCCAGGGACAGGGGCTACATGTCCTCGGTCGACGGCGTCTTCGTCGCCGGTGACATGGGCCGGGGCCAGTCCCTGATCGTCTGGGCGATCGCCGAGGGACGCTCGGCGGCCTCGGCCGCCGACGGCTACCTCACCGGCCGTACGGCGCTGCCGGTGGCGATCCCGCCGACCGCGCGGCCGATGGTCTAGATCGTGCGGGGGCCGGTCCGCTCGCCGGGCCGGCCCCTCGCGCGTCCGGAGCGCCCCACCGACGAAAGCGCGTAAAGTACGACTTCCGCTATTTATGATGAATATGACGGAAAAATAAATATCTTGGTCGGGCCAGGTGCGGAGGACGGATGAAGCGCGGTATCAGAGGCCTGACGGGGGCGGCGACCACGCTGACCCTGGCGGCGACCCTCACGGCGGGAGCGCTGGGCGGCGGGGCCACGGCCGCGGCGGGCCAGACCCGCGAGTACCTGGTCTTCTACGCCGACGGCGCCCGTGACGGCGCCGCCGCCGCGATCGCCGCGAACGGCGGCACGGTGCTGTCGGGCGACCCCAGGCTCGGCTACCTCGTGGCCGGCGGCCCGGGGACGCGCTTCGTGGAGGGGCTGGCGGCCAGCGCCGCCGTCGAGGGCGTCTCCTCCGACCGCAGGATCGGCACCGCCACCGGGCTCACCACCGGGCTCACCCCCGCCACGTCCACCGGAACCTCCACGGTCGTCTCTGCGGTCTCCGCGACCTCCGGGGGCGGTGCGCCGCTGTCCTTCCCGCCGTCCGACATCCTCGGGCAGGCGGGCACGCCCGGCGGCTCCACCTCGGCCGGCACCGCGCCGGAGCCGCTGGCCGGCCGCCAGTGGGACATGAAGCTGATCGGCGCCACCACCAGCGGGTCCTACGCCACCGCGCCGGGCAGGAAGGAGGTGCTGGTCGGCGTCATCGACACCGGCATCGACGGCACCCACCCCGACATCGCGCCCAACTTCAACCGCGCCCTGAGCCGCAACTTCGTCACCGACCGGCCCAAGGACCCCAACGGCAAGGTCCTGGACGGGCCGTGCGAGGTCGCGAGCTGCAAGGACCCGGTCGACCGGGACGACGACGGCCACGGCACCCACGTGGCCAGCACCATCGCCTCCCCGATCAACGGCGTGGGCATCGCCGGCGTCGCCCCCAAGGTCTCCCTGGTGAACCTGCGCGCGGGCCAGGACTCCGGGCTGTTCTTCCTCAAGCCCAGCATCGACGCGCTCACCTACGCCGCCGACAACGGCATCGACGTGGTCAACATGAGCTTCTACGTCGACCCGTGGCTGTTCAACTGCAAGGCCAACCCCGGCGACTCCAAGGCCGAGCAGGCCGAGCAGCGCGGCATCATCACCGGCATGCAGCGCGCCCTCGACTACGCCCGCAAGCGGGGCGTCACCCTGATCAGCGCCATCGGCAACGGCTCCACCGACCTGGGCAGGCCCAGCAAGGACACGACCAGCCCCGACTATCCCAAGGACACCGAGCGCACCCGCAAGGTCGACAACTCCTGCCTCAACGTCCCGGCCGAGTCCAAGGGCGTCATCTCGGTCTCCTCGGTCGGCCCGACCACGCGCAAGGCCTACTACTCCGACTACGGCCTCGAGCAGACCGACCTGTCGGCCCCCGGCGGGGACGAGTTCGACGGCGGCAGGACCTACGACCCCGCCAAGGGCATCCTGGCCGCCGCGCCGAAGAACGCGCTCCAGGCCAAGGGCCAGATCGGCGCCGACGGCACGCCGAAGGACGACTCGGTCGTCCGGCAGTGCGCGAACGGCACCTGCGCCTACTACCAGTACCTCGTCGGCACCTCCATGGCCGCCCCGCACGCCACCGGCGTCGCCGCCATCCTGATCGGCCGCTTCGGCAAGAAGGCCAAGGACGGCGTCACCATGGCCCCCGGGGACGTCCAGCGCCTGCTGTACTCCACCGCCACGGAGAAGGCCTGCCCCTCCCCGCGCGCCTACACGTACAAGATCGACCTGGTGAAGGACGAGACGCACCGGTGCGAGGGGCCCGCGACGCGCAACGGCTTCTACGGCCACGGCATCGTCAACGCCAAGGCGGCCGCCACCGTCGCCCGCTGAGTCCCGGGGCGCGCGGGGCCGTCACCCCGCGCGCCCGGCGGGGGCGCCAGGTTCAAGAGAGGACCAACGGGCGGATGCTCCGGGCGTGAGCGGGAAGGAGAACGGTTCCGGCTCCGTCTCGTCACTGGGGGACCCATGAGACTCCTGTCGCGCCCGCACCAGCTCCCGACCAGGATCGCCGCCGGTGTGATCATCCTGAACTCCGGGCTGGCCAAACGCTCCGCCGGGCCCGAGGCCGCCGAGGGACTGCACGGCATGGCCGCGGGCACCTACCCCTTCCTGAAGGACCTGGAGCCGGCCAGGTTCGTGCGGCTGCTCTCCACCGCCGAGATCGCCCTCGGGGCCGCGCTGCTGGTCCCGGTGGTGCCGTCGCTGCTGGCGGGCGCCGCGCTGACCGCGTTCGCCGGGGGACTGCTCGGCCTGTACCTGAGGACACCGGGCATGCGCGAGGAGGGCACCCTGCGCCCCTCCCAGCAGGGCCTGACGATCGCCAAGGACGTCTGGCTGCTGGGCATCGGCACCGGCCTGGTCGTGGAGGAGATCACCCGCGACTGACGCGCCCGCACCGCCTCGCGTTCCTTTCCGGAGTGCCCGGGTCCTCGCGCGCGCCACGGCCTCCGGGGCGGGACGTTTCCCGCGGGCGCCCCGGCTGCCGGCAGGGCCGGTCCCCATGGAGGGCCCGGCCGGCGTACGGGCAGGTCGCCGCGGGTGCCCGGCGTCGATTCGCAACCTGGCGTTCACCGACGGTAGCGTGATGTCACCGATTTTTTCATCGGCGCTCTGACCAACGTCACGACCAAGTGGTCTGTACCAATTAGGGTGGGATCCGTGACTCGTCGCGCGAAAATCGTCTGCACTCTCGGCCCTGCCACCTCCTCTCCCGAACGCCTACGCGAACTGATCGTGGCGGGGATGGACGTGGCCCGTTTCAACCTCAGCCACGGCAGCCACGAGCTGCACAGGGAGGTATACGACCGGCTGAGGGAGGCCGCCGCCGAGCTCGGGCGGGGCGTGGGGCTGCTGGCCGACCTGCAGGGTCCCAAGATCCGGGTCGGCAAGTTCGAGGACGGCCCGGTCCGCCTCGGCTTCGGTGACGTCTTCACGATCACCACCGAGGAGGTCCCGGGCGACCGCGAGCAGGTCTCCACGTCCTACCAGGGACTCCCCAAGGACGTCAGGCCCGGGGACAACATCCTGGTCGACGACGGCCGCGTCCGTCTCGAGGTGACCCGGGTCGACGGCCAGCGCGTGACCACCCGCGTGGTCGTCGGCGGCATGATCTCCGACAACAAGGGCCTCAACCTGCCCGGCGTCAACGTCAGCGCCCCGGTCCTGACCGACAAGGACGAGACCGACCTGCGCTGGGCCCTGCGCACCGGCTTCGACCTGGTCGCCCTCTCCTTCGTCCGGCGCCCCTCGGACGCCGACGTGGTGCGCAACATCATGGAGCAGGAGGGCATCCGCCTCCCGCTGCTCGCCAAGATCGAGAAGCCGCAGGCCGTGGAGCGGCTCCCCGAGATCATCGAGGCCTTCGACGGCATCATGGTCGCCCGCGGCGACCTCGGCGTCGAGCTGCCGCTGGAGGAGGTGCCCATCGTGCAGAGGCGCGCCATCGAGCTCTGCCGCGAGAAGGCCCGCCCGGTCATCGTGGCCACCCAGATGCTCGAATCCATGATCACCGCCCCGCGCCCCACCCGCGCCGAGGCGTCCGACGTCGCCTACGCCGTCATGGACGGCGCCGACGCGGTGATGCTCTCCGGGGAGACCTCGGTCGGCAACTATCCCATCGAGGTCGTCGAGACGATGAGCCGCATCGCCACGACCGCGGAGAAGAGCTCGCTGCAGGCCACGCACAGCCTCCACCGGCTGCCGGAGACCACCGGCGGCGCCATCGCCCGCGCAGCGGCCGAGGTCGGCGCCATCGTCGGCGCCAAGGCGCTGGTGGCGTTCACCATGTCGGGCGAGACGGCCCGGCGCCTGGCCCGCTACCGCTCGCCGATCCCGCTGCTGGCCTTCACCTCCGCCCCCCACGTCCGCAACCAGCTCGCGCTGACCTGGGGCGTGGAGACCTTCGAGGTGCCGTTCGTGCACCACACCGACGACATGGTCCGCCAGGTGGAGGCCTCGCTGCTGGCCAACTCCCGCCTGGAGAAGGGCGACAAGGTCGTCATCGTCGCCGGCTCACCTCCCGGCACCGCCGGTTCCACGAACGCCCTGCGCGTGCACACCATCGGTGCGGCGGTCTCCAACCCCGCCTGATTCCTTCCGACCCGCTCCGACCCGTTTCCGACCCGTACGGCCACCGCTTCGGCGGTGGCCGTACGCGTGTTCGAGGGCCTCCGTCCGGTCACGATTCAAAAAGGCGAAAAATATACCCTTGTCGTGTCCGAATAGGTGTCAGAGGATCGGTCCATGGCGTGCCCGGAATCGGGCCGCCCCACGAACTGAACGAGAGGCACCGGATGATCCAGGGCAGTCGGCCGGGAGGAGCGGAGTCGCGACGCGAAGAGGCGGCGGGCAGACCGCCGGGCCTCCCCGGGCACCGCGTCTCGGCCGCCGACACGGTCGCGGAGATGATAGAGGCGCGCCTTGGACGGCCCGTCGACCCCGACGAGAACTTCTTCGAGGCCGGGCTGAACTCCATGGCACTGGTCGAGCTGCACGCCGACCTCACGGGCGTGCTCGGCCTCGACTTCCCGGTCACGTCGATGTTCACCCGGCCCAACGTGCGGGCGCTGAGCCGCCTCGTCGAGGGCGCGCAGGAACCGGTGAAGAGCGAGCCCCCGCGCCTGCGCCCCGTCGGCGGCAGCCGCCGGGACGTGCGCTCCCGCATCCGCCGCGACGGCGGGTCGCCTCGGTGACGGACACTTCGCCGATCGCCGTGATCGGCACGGGCTCACACGCGTCGCTCCCCGCCGACCCGGCCGAGGCCGTACGCGGCGCCGGGACGGCGGGGGACACCGCGGCGGTACGGAACGCAGGGGGCGGACAGGACGCCCGGGGGGCCGGTGGCGTCACGGGCGCCACCGGCGCCGGGAACGGGCCGCAGAACGCTCCAGGGGTCCTGGACGCGGCCGTGGAGGCCGCCCTGGAGGACGCCGGGCACGACCCGGCCCGCCCGCCCGGCGTGCTCGCGCTGCACGACACCGCCGAGGCCGCCTGCCTGGCCCTGGCCTCGGGCGCCTGCGACCTCGCGGTGGCCCCGGCCGGGCCGCACCTGCGCGGCGTCGCCGGACCGGGCGTCCGGATCGTGCTCCGGCGCCTGGACGACGCCCTGCTCGACGGCGACCTGGTACGCGCCGTGATCGACGTCCCGATCGACACCGTGACCGGCTCCGGCTCCGGTTCCGCGGCAGGCTCCCCGACAGGCTCCGGTCCCGCCCGCAGCGGGCCCGGATCGTCCGGCCGGGAGCCGTCCGCGTCCGGGGCGTCGCCGACCGTGCGGGACGGCTTCCCGCCGGTCCACCTGCCCGCCGACTCCCGGCCCCGCGCCGTGGTGTGGTCGGGCCGCACGGCCGAGGAGGCCGAGACCGTACGGGCCGGGCTGGCGGAGTTCTTCGCCGCCCTGCCGGCCGACCGGTTCGCCGACGCCGTGGCCGTCCTGCAGCGGGGCCGCACCGCGCACCCGGTACGGGGAGCGGTCGTGGCCGCGACCCCGGCCGAGGCCGCGCGGGCCCTGGCCTCGGCCTCCGCCGGAGTGGCGGACGGCGCGGCCGGTGCCGCCTTCGTGTTCCCCTCCGGTGGCGCCGGACGGCTGGGCGCCTCCCTCTACGGGACGGAGCGGCTGTTCAGCGAGGCCATGGACGTCTGCCTGGAGGGCTTCGAGCGGCACGGCGTCGACCTCCACGACGCCTGGCTCGCCGGGGAACGCGACGACGACCCGGTGACGTTCGCGGTCACCCACGCGCTGGCGGCGACCCTGACCGGCTGGGGGATCACCCCCCTCGCCTGCTCGGGGGAGGGCGTCGGCGAGCTCACCGCCGCGGTCCTGTCCGGAGCCGTGGACCTCGACGAGGCGATCGCCCGCCTGGCCTCCTCCACACCGGTCCCCGGGCCGGTCGCCACCTCCGGGACCTCCGCCGCGGATCCGGCGACGTCACCGTCCCTGCTGGTCGGGACGGCCGGGGAGCGCGCCGGACGGGCCGCCGCCGGGACGACCCTCGACTGCGGTGACGACCGGCACGGCCTGCTCGCGGCCGTCGCCCGGCTGTGGACCCTCGGCTGCCCGGTGGACTGGGTCGCGCTCGACCCCGACCACCCCCTGCAGCGCCTGCCCGTCCCCGGCCGGTACGGCACCGCCGCACCGGCCCGGACGCCGGACCCCGTACCGGCCCGGGTGCCCGTCGCGGCACCGGGGACCGTCACCCCCGCGCCCGCCCCGGCCGGCCGCGAGACCGGGGACGCGGGGACGGCCGGGGACTCCGGCCTGGAGCCGGGGGAGCGGCCCGCGACTGCCGGGCCCCCGCTGTCCTCGCCCGAGGGTCTGCCCGAGCCCGAGGAGCCGCTGCGCAGGCCCGAGGCGGTCCCGTACTCGTTCTGGGTGCTGGAGCAGCTCGCCGGGTCGAGCGGGGTGTCCAACCTCGCGGTGGCGTTCAGGACCCGCGAGCCGCTGCGCAGGCTCCCGCTGCAGATCGCGGTGAACCGGCTGCTCAAGCGGCACCCGGCGCTGCGCCTGCGGTTCCCCGAGGTGGACGGCGCGCCCGTGCGGCACCTCACCGCCCCCAAGGACGCGCAGATCAAGCTGGTCAACGCGGCCACCACCGAGGAGACGCTGGTCGCCGACCTGCAGGCGTTCCTGGACGTGCCCTTCGACCTGGACCGCGACCTGCTGCTGCGGGCGGGGCACTTCACGCTGCCCGACGGCGGCGGCAGCGTGGTCTGCCTGGTCGCGCACCACATCATCGTGGACGCCACCTCGATGCAGTTCCTCGTGGAGGAGCTGGGCGGCTTCTACGACGCGCAGACCAGCCAGGAGCCGCTTCCGGCCGCGCTCACCGGCACCGCGCCCATGCTGGAGCCGGGACGGGCCTCGCGCGGTTCGCTGGAGTACTGGCTGGACCGGCTCCGCGACGTCGATCCCGCCGCGATGGTGCTGCCCGGCAGCAGGCCCTCGCCCGCCCGGCCCACCTTCGCCGGGCACACCTGCTCGTGGGAGGTGGACGCCGACACCCGCCGGGCCCTCGACACGCTCCGGACGGGCCTGCGCACCACCGACAACATCGTGCTGGCGGCGGCGTTCATGCTCACCCTGCGCGCGCACGGTGCCGGCCCCGACCTGGTGGCCGCGATGCCCGTCACCACCCGCACGGCCGCGATGCGCGGACACGTCGGCTACGGCGTCAGCACGCTGCCGATCCGGGTGCTCGCCGACCCGGACGAGGACTTCCCGGCCCTGGTCCGGCGGGTCGAGGACGCCTTCTTCGAGGCGGTCGAGCACGCCGACGCCTCGGTGGAGGCGGTACTGGTCGAGCGCGGGCACGACACCGGTGACTGGCGGGTGCCGCTGTTCCGGCACATGTTCAACTACCGGCCGTGGACCGACGAGCAGGTGAGCATCCAGGGCTCGGTCCCCGAGTACGTCGAGGACCTGTTCGACCGCAGCCGCCTGGACCTGCAGTGCATCGCGGTGCAGGAGCCCGGCAGGCTCACCATCCGCGTCTGGCACAGCACCGAGGTCCACGACGAGGCCGAGATCGCCGCGTTCGTCGCCAGGATGACCGCGCTGCTGCGCCGGGCCGCCGAGGAGGGCGGGCGCCCGCAGCGGGCGCTGGAGGCGATGGCCGCCTCCGACCGCGACCTGCTCGACCGGCTCAACGACACCGCGCGGACCTGGCAGGGCCCGCCCACGCTGCCGGAGAGGATCGCCGCCCGTACCGGGACCGCGATCCGCGACGGGGAGCGGGAGGTCGGCTACGACGAGCTGCTCGCCTGGGCGGTCACGGTCAGGGACACGCTGGCCGCGCACGGCGTCGGGCCCGGCGACATCGTGGCCCTCGGCCTGCCCCGCTCGGCCGAGACGGTCGCCGCCGTGCTGGGGGTCTGGGCGGCCGGGGCCGCCTACCTGCCGCTGGACCCGCGCCAGCCCGAGCTGCGCCTGGCCTACCAGGTGGAGGACTGCCGCGCCCGGCTGGTGATCTCCGACGCCGACGCCCCCTGGGCGGGGGAGGTCCCGGTGATCGCGATGCCCGCGTCCCCGGTGACCGGCGCCCAGGACGCGGGGGGTGCGAACGGCGCGTCCGCGCACCGGCCGGACCCGGCCGAGCTCGCCGCGGCGATCACCGGCGGCTCCGTCGCGTACGTGATCTACACCTCGGGCTCCACCGGCCGTCCCAAGGGGGTCGCCGTCACCCACGGCAACCTGGCCAACCTCGTGCTGGACTTCGCCGACCGGCTCGGGGCCGGGGCGTCGGACGCGGTGCTGTGGTCCACCACCACCTCGTTCGACATCTCCGCGCTGGAGCTGATGCTGCCGCTGGTCGTCGGCGGGACCCTGGTCGTCGCCTCCGACGACGACCAGCTCCAGCCGCGCAGGTTCCTGGAGCTCATCGCGGCCCGGGACGTACGGGTGGTGCAGGCCACCCCGACGGCGTGGCGGCTCATCGCGCCGGAGGCGGGCGACGAGCTGGACGGCAGGATCGTGCTCTGCGGCGGCGAGCCCATGCCCGCCGCGCTCGCCGCCGACCTGCTCGGCCTGGGCTGCCGGCTGTTCAACGTCTACGGCCCGACCGAGACGACCATCTGGTCCACCGCGGCGGAGATCACCGCCCCGCCGTCCGACCCGGTGCCGATCGGGGTGCCGCTCGCCAACACGCGCCTGTTCATCCGGGACGCGGACGGGCGCGAGGCCCCGCCGGGGGTGCCGGGCGAGCTGTGCGTGGCCGGCGACGGGGTGAGCGCCGGGTACGTCAACCGGCCCGAGCTCACCGCGGAGCGGTTCGGGGAGCACCCCCGCCACGGGCGCTTCTACCGCACCGGGGACATGGCCCGGCTCAGGCACGACGGGGCCCTGGAACTGCTGGGCCGCGACGACCGCCAGATCAAGCTGCGCGGCCACCGGATCGAGCTGGGCGAGATCGAGGCGGTGCTGCACCACCACGACACCGTCAAGGTCGCGGCCGTCATCGTGCACGACGAGCGGCTGGTGGCGTTCGTGCAGCCCACGTCCATGCCCGACGAGGAGACGGGCGCGGCCCTGCGCCAGGAGCTGTGGCGCTACGCCGGGACGCGGCTGCCGGACTACGCGGTGCCCTCGGGGATCGTGCTGGCCGGGGAGCTCCCCATGACGGCCAACGGCAAGATCGACCATCGGGCGCTGACCGTTCCCGAGGACGACTCGCCCGCCGCCCCGCAGGCCCCGGCGAGCTCGGAGCTCGCCGAGGGGGTGCTGCGGCTCTGGCGGGAGGCGTTGCGCCGCCCGAACCTGGGCGAGCACGACAACTTCTTCCTCAACGGGGGCCACTCGGTGCTCGCGGTGCGGCTCATCGCCCCCCTGGAGGACCTCGCCGGTCACCCGATCGGCGTGCGCGCGGTCTTCGACCATCCCACCCCGGCCGAGCTGGCCGCCTACATCCAGGAAGGGGCCAGGTCGTGACCTCCTCCCCGTGGTTCGTGCCGGTGGGGGAGCGGCGGGAGGGCCGCATCCGCCTGTACGCCTTCCCCAACGCGGGCAGCGGCCCGGCCTCGCTCACCGGCCTGGCCGAGCGCTTCCCCGACGAGGTCGAGGTGTGGGGGCTGAACCTGCCCGGCCGCCAGGCCAGGCTGGCCGAACCGCCGCCGGACGACCTCGACGCGCTCGTCGACGCCTTGGCCCGCGACCTGCTGGCGACGGCACGGGAGCCGTACGCGCTGTTCGGCTACTGCAGCGGCGCGCTGCTGGCCTACCTGGTCTGCCGCCGCCTGGCCGAGCTCGCGCCGTCCCCTGGTCCGGGTTCGGGTCCGGTCTCCGGGGCGGCACCGGGGGCCGGCGAGGTCCCGGCCGGTGCCGGGCCGGTGCGGCTGCTGGTGGGCTCCTTCGCCGCGCCGGACGTCACGCTGCTGCTGCGCAGGCTGCCGTCCCTGCCCTCCTGGCTGTTCTGGGACCAGCTCATCGAGCTGGGCGGGGTCCCGGCGGAGGTCGCCGAGCGCGAGGTGCTCCGGCCCCTCCTGGAGCCCGCCCTGCGCGCCGACTTCGGCATGCTCGCCGGGTACCGGCACCGCCCCGGGCCGCCACTGCCCACCCCCGTCACCGTCCTGTACGGCAGCCGCGACGGCTCGGTGTCGCGCGGCGGGCTGCTCGGCTGGCGCAGGCAGAGCGCCCGGCCGCTCGCGCTGCGCGAGCTGGAGGCGTCACACTGGCTGGCCGAGGAGGTCCCCGACCTGCTCGCCGCCGTCATAGCAGAGGAGATCGGATGCGTCTCGGTTACAGCATGAGCTACTGGGGCGGGGCCGGTCTCGGACCGGCCGACCACCTCGCCCTGGTCCGCGAGGCCGAGCGGCTGGGCTACGAGTCGGTGTGGGCCGCGGAGACCTACGGCACCGACCCGGCGAGCCTGATGGCCTGGATCGCCGGGCAGACCGAGCGGATCGGGCTCGGCACCGGCGTACTGCAGATGTCGGGCCGCAAGCCCGTGGTGGCCGCGATGACGGCCGCCACCATCGACCAGGTCTCCGGCGGCCGGGCCCGCCTGGGCGTGGGCGTGTCCGGGCCGCAGGTGGTGGAGGGCTGGCACGGCGAGCGGTTCGACCGCCCGCTGGCCCGCGCCCGCGACTACCTGTCGGTCCTGCGCCTGGCCCTGGAGGGCCGTCCGGTGAGCTACGCGGGCGAGACGATGACGCTGCCGCTCCCCGGAGGCCAGGGCAAGGAGCTCTCGCTGGGCGTCTCCCCGGTGCAGAAGCACCTTCCCGTCTACCTGGGCGCGATGGGCCCGGAGACGACCGCCCTGGCGGGGGAGCTGGCCGACGGCTGGCTGGCGATCCACTTCCCGCCCGAGCACCTGGCCGAGCGCACGGCGCACCTGCGCGCCGGTGCGGCACGGGCCGGCCGCAGTCTGGACGGCTTCGACGTCGCGCCGATGATCCTCACCCTCGTCGACGAGGACGAGGAGCTGGCCTTCGACATGATGCGGCCGATGCTCGCCCTCTACCTGGGCGGCATGGGCTCGCGCCGGACCAACTTCTACAACCGGCTGGCCCGCTCCCTGGGCTTCGAGAAGGAGGCCGAGGCGATCCAGGAGGCGTTCCTGGCCGGACGCCAGGGCGAGGCCATGTCGCTGCTCCCGGACGGCCTGGTCGACGCGATGACGATGTGCGGGCCGCCCGGCAAGCTCCGCGAGCGCGTCGCCGCCTACCGCGAGGCGGGCGCCACCAGCCTGGTCGTCGGCCTGGTCACCCCGACCCTGCGACTGCGCATGGAACAGCTCGAACTGGTCGCCGACCTGGTGACCTGAAGGTCTGGTTCCCGTTGGGGTCGTGCGGTTGTGGCCCGCGCGATCCCGGCGGATCACGAAGTGCCGAGTGCTCCGCGTTCACCGGTCGTCGGCCGTGTCCCGCTTCGGGTTTCGGTCGTTCACGCCTCGTTCTTCAGCCGCGTGACGAAGGCCGACCACGTGTCACGGGCGAAGACGAGCGCGGGCCCGCCGGGGTTCTTGGAGTCGCGGACGGCCACGACGTCTCCCAGGTCCGCGACCTCCACGCAGTCACCGTTGGCTCCGCTGAGCGAGCTCTTGCGCCACGCGGCGGTGGCCAGGTCTACCGGTTCGGACATCCCGCGCCCCTTCGGCTGGACACTCACGCCAGGGTGTTCGGCGCGTTCGCCAGCATAGCCGCCGTGTCGGCGGGGCTGAGGGCCGCCGCTCTGAGGTAGTCGAACACCGAGACGTACCGGCGGACGTCGGCGGCGTCCTCCAGGTACAGGCCGCTGGACATGTTCTCCAGGTAGATGACGTCCAGGTCGGTGGATGCGGGAAAGCCCACGACGGTGAACGATCCGGTCATCGCCGGATGCGCCCCGGCACGGTAGGGGAGGATCTGGATCATCACGTTGGGGAGGCGGCCGATCTCGGCGAGGTGCTTGAACTGGCCGGCGGTGATCTGGGCCGTTCCCACGTGCTGATGCACCACGCCCTCACCAAGAATGACGGAGAGCTCCAGCGGGTCGTCGTCCGTGAGCCGTTTCTGACGTTCCATCCGTACGGAGACCCTGCGCTCGACCTCCTCCGGCGTATCGCCAGGACGTCCCGCCGCGATGAGTGCTCGTGCGTAGTCCGCGGTCTGCAACAGTCCCGGCACCAATGTCTGCTGGTACGTCCTGAGAGACGTCGCCTCGGCTTCGAGACCGATGAGCGTCGCGTACTCGCCGGGGAGGACATCCCCGTAGCTCTGCCACCACCCCCGCTGCCGCGCCTCCCGGGACAGGGCGAGCAGCGGTTCCCGGTCGGCTTCGGGTACCTCGTACAGATCGAGGAAGGCGCGGAGGTCTCGCGGACGTATGCCCCTGCGGCCCGTCTCGATCCGGCTGACAGAGGCCGGCGTGAGCTCCATCCGTTCCGCCACCTCCTGCATGGACAGGCCGTGCCCGATGCGGAGCCGTCGCAGCTCCGACGCCAGACGACGTCTGCGCACGGTGGGACTCGTGTCAGCGGTCAAGGTCGCACCTTCCTTCCGTTCCTACGCTTTGGAAATTTCCAAAGGTAACTGCCAAAGCCTTATGACCTGCGGTACGTTCCGCAGTGTAGTCAGCCAGCTACGGACGTGGTGTGAAGATGGCGACACCGGTGCGAAAGCGCGATCCGCAGCAGGAGCAGTACATCCACCTCGTACGGCTGGGCTGGGATCTGCGGGTCCTGGGGATCTCCACCTCGGTGGCCGTCCCCGCCGTCGGCCCGCCGGTGCTGGAGATCATGTCCACGTCCGGGGTGCGGCGCCGTTGTCGGCGGGCACCCGCCTCGTCTCCCGCTTCCGCGACGTCGAAGGGGTCGAGTCTTTCCACTGGAGCGAAGATGGAGAGATCCGGTTCTGCTTCATTGCTGATGACGGTTACTCGGAAGAGGTGCCGGACGACGTCGCGGTGACCATGCGGCGGATCGGTTCCGACTACAGACTCCTCTACCCCAGCGAGGGGCCTGCGTTCCTGCTGACCGAGCGTCTCACCGGGATCACGCTGACACCGGAACTACTGGAGGAGTCCACCTACCTGTGCGGAGTCATCCCCGAACCAAGGTGAGCAGGATCCATTGCCTGTGATCCCCACAGGTTGGCCACAGCCGGTGGATCACTTCGCTGCAAGCCCCTGCGAGGTTCCCCGGGGGCGCCGTTCTGCTGTACCAGGCCATCAGGGTGAAAAAGCTTCACCGAGTTCACGTCACTGTCGGCCGGCGTCACGACGTGGCCGGGGCCGGGACGACGCCCCACATGAACGTGAAGCCTTTCAGCAGTCGTTCCGTCACCCTGATCCCGGTCAGGTGCTCGACGAGCAGGAACGCCGGCCCCTCGTACAGGTAGGAGAACGACGGGTAGAGCCTGCCGATCTCCACCAGCGTGCCCATGAGTTCGCCCGGGTCCTCCGGAGGATGTTCCTCGTCGAATCCCCAGGAGAACCGGATCTCGCCGTTCTCGCACCAGGTGAAGTAGTCCAGGCCCTTGATGGCGAGGGCGGCCTGGGAGACGAGGCGGGTGCCCTCGGAGAGCCGAGTGATCACGTCTTCGAGGGTGCAGAGCCAGTCGGGGTCGAAGACGAACGTCCAGTCGCCGATGGAGGTGACGCCGAGAGGCTCTCCGGGGTGCGGGTAGTGGTCCGGGTCGTCGGGGAAGGGGCCCGGGGTGAAGTCCTGCCATCGGCCGCCGAGGCGGGTGACCACCTGTTCCGGCATGGCACGGACGTAGACGAAGCTGTAGCACTCCTCGCCGTACTCGCCGCGGAGCCAGGAGGTGTCGGGGGGCTGCATGGTCATGCCGTCATGCTGCCTGCCGCCACCGACAGATACGGAACCCGGGCACGACCCCACCTCGCCCGCTCAGGCGGGGGCCGCGGCCGAGGGCGGGACCCCGGCCGCGAGGTGGTTCAGAAGGTTCCCGCGGTGTTGCACTTGGCGCTCTGTACGATGCAGTCCCTGACCCGGTGGCCGAGCGCGTTCTCGTTCCAGGCGTTGAAGAAGTCGCCGTGCATCGAGGAGGCCATTCCCGACGCCAGACGGAAGCCGTCGGCGCTGCCCCTGGTCGGGTAGGAGATGACGAACGAGACCGAGGGGATGGCGACCGGGTGGTCACCGCCGCACGCGCCGGTGTGGGCGTAGGCCACGTGCGACTTGTGGTTAGGGCTGTCCAGGTGGGCGCCGTCCCAGCAGTCGGGGAAGACGAGCTGGAACATCAGGTTGGCGGTCGGGGCGCACACCGGCCAGTTGCCGTCGGCGCTGCGCCCGATCTCGCCGCCGGGCCCGGCGCAGTAGAACTGGTTGACCGAGCCCTTGGGGGTGGGCACCTGCGACGTGGCGCTTCCGGCGATCATGCGGAAGCCCGTCGGGAACGGCACGGTCTTCGTCGCGTCCGCCAGGCGCGAGCCGTAGTGGACGATCACGTCCTTGGGCTCGATGGCCTTGTCGCGCTCGTACAGGGTCGGGATCCAGTACGCCGACGGGTCCGCGGCCGGTGCGCAGCTCGTCGCGGTGTCGGCGAGCAGGCTCTGCGTGGTGGTGGAGGCGTCGGCGCCGCGGTTGCCCACGAAGGTGTGCATGTGGGAGGCGCCGGGCAGGCCGGGGAAGACGATCGGGTCGTCGGGCCTGGAGTGGCTGTAGGCGCAGGTGGCGTTGAACTCGGGCACCCGTACCACGTGGCCGGGCACCGGGGCCGGGGTCATCGCCCTGAACGCCTTGAGCTGGGCGTTCCACGCCGCCTGGTCGATGCCGGCCCAGCCGTTGCCGGACGGGGCGCCGGTCGCGAAGGAGAACCAGTTGATGTTGACGAAGTCGCCGGCCGTGGTGTTGCGCATGACGGCGAACACCGTCTGCGCGCCGGGCGAGTGGGTGGCGGCGGTCGCGGTCGCGGTGACCCAGTTCTGCCAGCCGGCGTTCGTCGTGATCGGGAGGCTCGCCAGCAGCGGCCCGGTCAGGGACCCGGTGCGCAGCTCGACCGTGCCCGAGCCGACGGCGGAGGCGACGCGGGCGGAGACCGTCAGCTCCGCCTGGACGACGGCGGTGGCGGCCTGCGCGGCGGGATGGGTGAGGGCGGCGGCGCCGCCGGCGAGCACGACCGCCGCCAGGGTGCGCAACAGGACCTGTGGTCTTCGCACGGGGGTTCCTTCCGGACACGGGGGGTGTGAGCCGGGGGGCGACCGGCATGCCCGCCGGTGGGCGCGTCGAGTGGCGAAGGGGCTTCCGGGACGTCCCCCGGGCCATGGATCATCACTTATTTTTAACCGTGAAGAGAGCGCTCCCGCAGCAAGGGTGATTGCACTGACATTCGCTGTCAAGCCTCTTTACATGGTTTCGGACCCGGGTCGTCGGAGTCGGCTCAGGGAACGTTCCCCGAGGAGGAGGCCGTCACTTCCGGCTGTGCCGGGGCGTCGGCGTTGACAGGTTTGGCTAATGGCAGTAGCTTTTAGCTAATCGAATTAGCCAAACCTGGAGGACGTCGTGACCGAACACCTTGCCGTCGACGGCGGCACGATCGCTTACGAGGTGGCGGGGTCCGGCCCGCTGATCGTCCTCGCACACGGCATGGGCGACAGCCGGGCCGCGTACCATGCCGTGATCCCGCGGCTGGTGGCGGCGGGGTACCGGGTCGCCGCGGTCGACCTGCGCGGCTGCGGCGAGTCCAGCGTCGGCTGGCCGGCCTGGAGCCGCACCGACATCGCCGGGGACCTGCTCGCCGTGATCCGCCACCTGGGCGGCCCGGCCGTGCTCGTCGGCCACTCGATCTCCGGCGGCGCCGCCACCATCGCCGCGGCGACGGAGCCCTCGCTGGTCACCGCGGTCGTCGAGCTGGCACCGTTCACCCGCAAGCAGTCGATCCGCCTCGGCGACCTGCGGGTCAAGCGCTTCCGGCGGGGCATGCTGCGTCTGCTCGGCACGGCCGCGTTCGGCAGCGTGGCGCTCTGGCGCTCCTACCTCGACGTGGCCTACCCCGGCGTGAAGCCGGCCGGCTGGGCCGGGCGGCTCGACCGCATCGACTCCCTGCTGCGCGAGCCGGGCCGGATGAAGGCCCTGCGGGGCATGGGCGGCAGCGCCCCGGCCGACGCCGGCGCGCAGCTCGGCAACGTCCGCTGCCCGGTCCTGGTCGTGATGGGCACGCTCGACCCCGACTGGACCGACCCGCACGCCGAGGGGTCGGCGATCGTCGACGCCCTGCCGCCCGGCCTCGGCCGCCTCGAGATGATCGAGGGCGCCGGGCACTACCCGCACGACCAGTTCCCCGAGCGGGTGGCCGAGCTCGTGCTGGCCTTCCTCCGATCGGAGGGCGCCCGTGCCTAGGGCCGGTCTCGACCCGGCGGCCGTGGTCGCGGCCGGAGCCGCCCTCGCCGACGAGGTGGGCCTCACCGGCCTGACGATGGGGTCGCTGGCCGAGCGGCTGGGCGTGCGCGCCCCGTCCCTGTACAAGCACGTGGACGGCCTGGAGGACCTCAACCGGCGCATCGCGGTCCTGGCGCTGGGCGAGGCCGCCGACGCCATCGGCGACGCGGTCCAGGGGTACGCGGGCCGCGACGCCCTGGCTGCCGCGGCGCGCGCCTTCCGCGCCTTCGTCCTGAAACACCCCGGCCGGTACGCCGCGACGATCGGCGTGGAACCGTCCGGCCCGGACGACCCGCTGGTCACCGCCGGCCTGCGGGCGCTCGGCGCGTTCACGGCGGTCCTGCGCGGCTACGAGATCGGGGAGTCCGAGATGGACCACGCCCTGCGCATGCTCCGCAGCCTCTTCCACGGCTTCGCCACGCTGCAGGTGGCCGGCGGCTTCCAGTGGAGCGCCGACGTCGACGAGAGCTTCGAGTGGCTGATCGCCTTCACCGACCGGGGCCTGCGCGCCCTGGGAACGCCGTCGGCGATCGCGCCCGCCGAGGCGGTCTAGTGCCGCGTCAGGTGACGTTCGCCCCGTCGCGAACCGCCGTCCGGCTGCCGCGCCGGGCGGCACCGGGCCACCGTGATGAACAGCGTGGCCGAACGCGTACAAGTCCGTGACATCGACCACCGTGCGGCCGGTGGCACGCGGTGAGCAGGCCCGCCTGACCGCCGGGTAAGCCCGCCTTACCACGTGCCTACGGCAGTCGCGCCGCGGAGCAAGCCGGTACATGAAGCGGAAGACGCATGCTGGGCGCCATGACCATTCGTCGCCCCGGTACGTTCGCCTCGCGGCTGGGAGCCGCGACCCTGGCCGCCGCGCTGCTCGCGGCGGACCCCGCAGTCGCCGTCGCGGACGGCGGCCTCGACCGGCAGCGGCTGCGCCGGACGCTGGACGCCGTGCACGAGGCCGGCATGTACGGCATCCACTCGAACGTCGTGGACGGACGGCGGAGCTGGAAGGGCGCCGCAGGCGTCGCCGACGTCGAGACCCGCCGCCCGATGCGTCCCGAGATGGTGCACCGGGCCGGGAGCATCACCAAGTCGTTCGTCGCGGTGGCCGTGTTACAGCAGGTCGGCAAGGGCACGATCGAGCTCGATGCCCCCGTCGGCCGCTATCTGCCGGATGTGATCCCGGGTGAGCGCGGGCGGCAGATCACCGTACGCATGCTGCTCGACCACACCAGCCACATCGCCAACCACACCGGGGTGATCTTCCCGACGGTCGAGAGCCTGGACGCCAACCGCTTCCGTGCCTTCCCGCCGGAGGAGCTGGCGCGGGCGGGGCTCGGCGCCCCCGCGACCGGGCGGCCGGGGGTGACACCCGGGGCGTACTCGAACACGAACTTCGTCATCGCCGGCCTGCTGCTGGAGAAGGTGACGGGCATGAGCGCCGAGCGGTACATCACCGACCACGTCTTCCGGAAGGCCGGGCTGCGGCACACGTCGTTCCCGCGGACGCCGTACCTGCCCGGGCCGAACTCCAAGGCGTACGAGGCGCTCTTCGGGTTCTTCGACCCGCCCAGGGACTACAGCGTCTACAACATGTCCTGGGCCTGGACCTCGGGTGCGGTCGTCTCGACGATGGAGGACCTCAACCGCTTCTTCCGGCTGCTGCTGCGCGGCGAACTGCTCGACGCGGCCCTGCTCGCCGAGATGCAGAAGACCGTGTCCATCCGGTCGTTCTCGGGCGCCGTGATCGACTACGGTCTCGGGATCTTTCCCGTCGACCTGCCGTGCGGCAGGTTCTGGGGGCACGACGGGAGCGTCCCCGGCATGCAGACCTTCGCGTTCTCCGATGCCGGCGGCGGCCGCCAGTTCGCCTTCGGCGTCAACCTGAGGAACTACCAGCGGCTCGACGAGAACGGTGCTCCGGTCACGCACGCCATCGACCTCGCGATCGGGGACCACCTGCTGGAGGCGGCGTGCGGGCCCGACGCGGGGACGGCGGCCAAGGCGACGCGGCCGCTCTCGCCGATCGGCGTGGACGGGGGCACGGCCACCCCCCTGACGGCCCGGTACTCCCGCGGACCTCACGGCACCGGTGCCGTGTAGCGATCCTGGGAGACCTCCGGCCTGGACGGGCTAGAAGCCCGGGAACACCCGGCGCAGGTCCTCCAGGGTGACCCCGTCGCCGGTCACCGTCACCGACGCCGGGGTGTGCTCCTGCGCCAGCCTGCCGGTGAGCAGGCGGATCCACGCCTCCGCGGGCAGGGACAGCACCACGTCGGCCCGCTCGGGGGCCTCGCTGAAGCCGACGGTCTCGCCGAGGGTCAGGCCCAGCACGCGCTCGGGGCCGGTGGTCTCCACCCGCAGGGTGGTGGCCAGGCGCGGGTCCAGGGCGTCGGACCTGCCGATGAAACCGATGAGGAAACCGAGCGGCCCGGCGTGCAGGTCGGTCAGCACCCCGGCGGTCTCCGGCGCGAGGGCGGCCGCGGGGTCGAAGGCGACCCGCACGTCCCAGGTGTGCAGGGCGGTCTCGTTCAGGCGCATCCCGGCCACCAGCGCGACGTCACCGGGCTCGGGCAGGAAGCCCAGCTTGATCCGCAGCTCCTCGCGGGCGGCGGCGTCCAGGCTCTCGTACGCGGAGACGAGCTCGGCGTCCGCGGGCGCGAAGTCCTCGGCCTGCTCCTTGGGGCCCTTGGCGTTCCAGCGGTCCCAGACCGAGTTCATGAAGTCCGAGTCCGGCGCGTCCCGGCCCTCCTGTGCCGCGCGCAGCGTGGCCAGGCCGATCTCCGCGCCGCTGCCCAGGTGGCTGAGCACCTGGGCGACGGTCCACTCCGAACAGGCCGAGGGCCGGGTGAGGTCGGCGGCGTCCAGGTCGCGGACGAAGGCGGTCAGGTCGTCATGGGTGGTGCGCAGGGCCGCGACGGTCCTGTCGGCGAGGGTGGTCATGGGTCTCCTGACGGGGTGGCGCGGGACACGGCGGCCGGGACGGCCGGGCCGGCCGGCCGCGTGCATCGTACCGGCCCACCGGCGCGCCGCCGGGACGACCGGCCGGTGACGGCCCCTCCCGCGGTGGGGAGGACCGGCCGGTGACGGGCCCTCCCGGTGGGAAGGGCCCGCGACCGGTCAGGTGCCGGGGATCTCCTTCACCTTCGGGATCGGGGAGAAGACCAGCAGCAGGATGGGCAGGATGGCCCCGGCGACGACCGCGAACAGGATGGCCGTGCGCAGGCCCAGGGTCTCGCCGAGCAGGCCCGCGCCCAGGGCGCCCAGCGGTGCAGGGATCAGGCCGAGGGAGTAGATCGTGCCGATCACCCTGGCCTGCAGGTGCGGCGGCGTGATCGACTGGACCAGGGTCATGTTGCTGACGAAGAACACCTGGTTGCTCGCCCAGACGATGAACTGGGAGAGGCCGAGCATCCCGGCGGCCAGCCAGACCGGCCCGGACGCGAACGGGATCAGCAGCAACGCGCAGTTGCCGACGACCGTGCTCCACAGCAGCGTCGGGCCGATCCCGATGCCGCGCATGGTCCTCACCGACATGGTCGCGCCGAGGATGGCGCCGACACCGCCGGTCGCCATCACGATGCCCACCCACTCCGGGGGCAGGTTGGGCCCGCCCCGCAGCAGGAACAGCACGTAGATCGACTGCATCGCGCCCATGACGAAGAACGAGTACAGCCCGCTGGCGATGGCCAGCGGCCGGATCATCGGCTGGTCCATGATCCACTTGAAGCCCGCCCAGATCGCCCGGTGCACGCTCCCGGCCGTCTCCTCGTCGGGGACGGGGGCGTCCTCGCGCTTGCGGATGAGCATGATCGCGATCGCGGAGAACAGGTAGGTGAGCACGTCGATCATGATGAGCAGCGGCGCGGCCACCACCTTGAGCAGTGCCGAGCCGACGCCCGGACCGGCCGTCTGCGCCAGCGACTCGCTCAGCTGCAGCTTGCCGTTGCCCTCGCCGAGCTGGTGCAGCGGGACGAGCAGCGGGAAGTAGGAGCGGTAGGCGACCTGGAACAGCACCGACAGCAGGCTCAGGAAGAACACGACGACGTACAGCACGCCGAGCGTGAGGGAGTCCATCACGTACAGCAGCGGCACCAGGGCGAGCACCGCGGCCCGGCCCAGGTCCGACCAGATCAGCACCGGCCGCTTGCGCATCCGGTCGATGTAGACGCCGAACAGCAGGAAGCCCAGCATCGGCAGCCGGAGCAGCGCGCCGAGGATGCCCATCTCGGTCGAGCTCGCGCCCAGCGTGACGATGGCGATCAGCGGGATCACCAGGTAGGAGATCTGCGAGCCGAACTGGGAGAGGGTCTGGCCGGTCCACAGGCGGAGGAAGTCCTGGTTGCTCCAGAGGCTTCCGCCGCCCTGACCGGGTCGCTCGCCCTCCCCGGTGTCCTCGGGGTCCGCGGGCCCGTCGGGCCCGTCGGGGCCGCCGGGAGCGCCGGGAGCGCCGGGAGCGCCGCCGTCCCCGAGCGCGGCCGGGTCCGTCGGTCCCGCGGCCTCTCCGGCGGGGCCGACGACCCCGGCGGGCGCGGCCGGTCCCGCGGGCTCCCCGGGAGGGCCGGTGACGGTCGCGGGCGCGGCCGGTCCGGCGGACGGGGCGCCGCCGGGGCTCTCGGCGCCGTCCGCGAGCCGGGGCGGTCCCGCGTTCCCGGCGCCCCGGGTGCTCTCAGTGTCCGGTGACACCATGGTCGATCCAACTCCTCAGCTTGGCGGCCGCCTCGGCGACCAGGGGTTCGAACAGGATGACCACGCGCTCGCCGGGGATCGCCTCGATCGCGAGGTTCCCCTTCACCACGTCGCCCCAGCCCAGGTCGGGCCGGTCCCCGGTGGGGGCGAACAGCGCCACGTCACCGTCGTACGGCTCGTGCCGGTAGCGGCCGACCGCGTGCGCGTTGGCCCGGAACACCCGCAGGAAGCGCCGGGCCTGCTCGACGTCGGCGGTGTCGGGGGCCAGCCGCTGCTCCCGGCTCGCCGCGGCGATGACGGCCACCAGCATCTCCTCCGGGCCGAGCCCGGCGAACTCCGCGGCGTCGGCCTCCAGCGGCCCCCCGGCCAGCGCGTGGGTCATCAGGGAGGCGTCGTCCTCCAGCGAGCTGTTGATCACGGGCTCGTCGGCGTCGGAGTAGAACAGCACCAGCAGCGGGACCTCCTCGCCGAGGTCGCGCAGCCGCCGGGCCATCTCCATCGCGATGTTCCCGCCGATGCAGAAACCGCCCAGCACGTACGGGCCGTGCGGCCGGACGGCGCGCAGCCGCTCGACGTAGTCCTCGACCATGTCGGCCATGGTGGTGTGCGGGTCCTCGCCCGGGGCCAGCCCGGCGGCGGCGATCGCGTAGACGGGCTGGTCGGGACCGAGCCTGCGGGCCATCGGCTGGTAGCGGAAGACCTGCCCGCCCAGGGCGTGCACCAGGACGATCGGCGGGCGGTCCCCCTCGGCGTTGAGCGTCACCAGCCGCTGCTCGCTCAGGTCCTCGGGGCGGCGCAGCACGTCCGCCAGGCCCGCCACGGTCGGCGAGGCCAGCACGGTGGCCACCGGCAGGTCCCTGCCGAACTCCCGCCTGATCCGCACGGCCAGCCGCAGCGCCAGCAGCGAGTGCCCGCCCAGGTCGAAGAAGTCGTCGAACACCCCGACCATGGGGACGTCGAACAGCTCCTCCCAGATCGCCGCGACCCGTCCCTCGACCGGGTCCCTGGGCGGCACCCGGAAGGCGTCGCCGCCCGTCCGCTCCGGCGCGGGCAGGGCCTTGCGGTCCAGCTTGCCGTTGTGGGTGAGGGGGAGCGCGTCCAGCGTCACCCAGGCCGAGGGGATCATGTGCTCGGGCAGCCGGGAACGCAGCCGGGAACGCCAGTCGACGGTCTCGGCGGTCACCACGTAACCGATCAGCCGGTCGCCCTCGGCGACGACGGCCGCGGCCCGGACCTCGGGCTCGGCCAGCAGCGCGGCCTCGATCTCGCCGGGTTCGACGCGCATTCCGCGGATCTTGGTCTGGGTGTCGAGGCGGCCGAGGTAGTCGAGTTCGCCGTCGGGTCGCCAGCGGGCGCGGTCTCCGGTGGCGTACAGGCGGGAGCCGGGGGGGCCGTAGGGGTCGGGCAGGAAGCGTTCGGCGGTCAGGGCGGGGCGGCCGAGGTAGCCGCGGGCCACCTGCACCCCGCCGATGAACAGCTGCCCGGGGGTTCCCACCGGGGCCCGGCCGAACCGCTCGTCGAGCACCTCCAGGCGGGTGTTGTCGACCGGGCGGCCGATCGGGACCGTCGGCTCGGACGGGTCGCACCGGTGCCAGGAGACGTCGACCGCGGCCTCGGTGGGGCCGTAGAGGTTGTACAGCTCCACCCCGGGCAGCCGCTCGGCGAAGCGCCGCACCAGGTCGGCGGGGAGCGCCTCGCCCGAGCACACCACCCGGCGCAGGCTGCCCGTACGGGCAACGACCGGCTCGACCGGCTCGACCGGCTCGCCTGCGTCGCCCGGCTCGCCCGGCGCGTCCGCGACGGACGCCTTGGCGATGTCCACCAGGAGCGCGGTCGCGGTCTCCCCGACGTTCCCGGTGTCCCGGGTGTCCCGGGTGCCCTGGGCGTCCGCGCCGTCGGCGGGGACCGGGGCCGCGCCGAGGTCGGGCGTGTCGAGGAACGCGTCCAGCATGGACGGCACGAAGTGCGCCGTGGTGACCTTCTCGGTCTCGATGAGGTCGAGGAGGTGACCGGGCTCGTAATGCCCGCCCGGCCGGGCCACCACCATGCCCGCGCCGGTGAGCAGCGGCCAGAACAGCTCCCACACCGACACGTCGAACGAGATCGGCGTCTTGTGCAGCACCCGGTCGGCCGCGGTGAGCCGGTAGGTCTCCTGCATCCAGCGCAGCCGGTTGACGATCGCCCGGTGCGAGACCCCGACGCCCTTGGGACGCCCGGTCGACCCGGACGTGAAGATCACGTACGCCAGCGCGTCCGGCAGGTCCTCGGCCAGGCCGGCGACGAGGTCGGCGGGGTCGGCGAGATCGGCGGCCCGGCCGGTCGCCGCGGACGGCAGCACGACGACGCGCACCCCGTCCGGCGCCTCGTCGGCGAGGTCGGCGGAGGTCAGCAGGACCGAGGCCCCGGCGTCGTCGAGCATGCCGCGCATCCGGGCGACCGGATGGCCCGGCTCCAGCGGCAGGTAGGCGCCCCCGGCCGCGAGCACGCCCAGCAGGGCGGCCGGAAGGTCCGCGCTCCGTTCGAGCAGCACCCCCACCGGCCGGTCGTGCGACACCCCGGCCCGGTACAGCTCGGCGGCGATCGCCGAGGCGCGCGCGGCCAGCTCGCGGTAGGTGACCCAGGAGCCCTCGAAGCCCACCGCCGGGGCGTCGGGGGTCAGCGCGGCCTGCGCGAAGAACAGGCCGTGCAGGGTGCCGCCCGCAGGGTGGGCGCGGCCGGTGGCGTTCCACCGGTCGATCGTCTCGTTCTCCGCCGGGTCCTCGCCCGGCTCGCCGGTCAGCGCGGCGATCACCCGCCCGGCCAGGGACTCCATCTGCTCGCGCGGGAACTGCGAGGCGTCGTAGGACAGCGTGAGGGTCAGGCCGCCCCCGGGCAGGCGGACGAAGGCCACCGTGCACGGCATGTCGGTCTGCTCGAAGAACTCCTGCCCGGTGATGGCCACGCCGTCGGCCGACCGGCCCCCGTACACGTGGAAGTCCCGGAAATCGAACAGGGTGTCCAGCAGCGGCGAGCGCCCGGCGGCCTGCTGGATCTCGAACAGCGGGTAGTGCCGGTGGGGCACCGCGGCCACCTCGGCGTCGAACACCCGCCGGATCAGCCCGGCCCGGTCGCCCGCGTCGAGGCGCACCCGCAGCGGCAGCGTGTTCAGGAACAGCCCCAGCACCTCGCCGCCGCCCTCGTTCTCCGGGCGGCCGTGGCCGAGGACGCCGGCCATCACGTCCCGCTCCCCGGTGACGTGCCCCAGCGCCGTCAGGTAGGCCGTCAGCAGCGTGGTGCGCAGCGGCACCCGCAGCTCGCGGCTCTGCCGCTCCAGCTCCGCCACGGTCCCGTCCGGTACGGGCACGGCCACCACCTGCGCGGCACGCGGGCCACCGGTCGGGTACCCGGGCAGCCGGGGCAACCGGCTCTCCGGGGCGTCCTCGACGCGCTCGCGCCAGAACTCCCGCGCCTGCGCCGAGGCCGTGGCCGCCCGCTCGGCCGCGACCAGGTCGCGGAACAGGGCACGCGGCGGGGCCGGTTCGGGCGCGGGCGCGGAACCGCCGGCCTGCGCGCAGCCCGCGTCGTAGCGGCCCAGCAGCTCGGTGACCAGCGCCGCGACGCTCCAGCCGTCCAGGATCGCGTGGTGGAAGCTGAGGCTGAGCGCGAACTCCTCGTCGTCCAGCACGTGCGCGTACGCCCGCAGCAGCGGCGGGGACGACCAGTCGAACGCGTTGTGCTTCTCCGCCTCCCGCCAGGCCGCCAGCCGTTCCCGCGGGCTCTTCCCGCCGACGCCCGTACCGCTCGCGACGGCCGCGCCGGTACCCGTGCCGGGCGCGCCGGGGACGACCGTCGTCGCGGCGCCGTCACGCAGGTCCACGACCTCCAGCGGGATCGTCACGGTGTCGTGCACGAGCTGCAGCGGCTCGCTGAACCCGGTCAGGTCGAAGGAGGTGCGCAGCACCGGATGCCGGGCCGCGACCCCGGCCAGCGCCCCGGTCAGCGCCGGGACGTTCAGGGCGCCGCGCAGCGTGACGGTCATCAGGTCGTGGTAGGTGGGGCTGCCGGGTTCGAGTTCGCTGTGATACAGCATCCCCGCCTGCAGCGCCGCCAGCGGGTACGCGTCCTCGATCATCGTTCGCCCTTCCTGAGCTTGGCCAGATCCGCGGCGCTGAGCATGCCGAACGCCCCGGCAGGGGTCTCCGGCTCCGGCTCGGCGGCGGGTTCTGCGCCTGGTGTGTCCAGTACGGAGGCCAGCTCGGCCACGGTCTGGTGGGTGAACAGCCGCTGCAGGTCCAGCGTGTAGCCCCGGCGGCGCAGTCCCGCCACCACCGAGAGGCTGAGGATGGAGTCACCGCCGACGGCGAAGAAGCCGTCGTGGCGCCCCACCTTGTCCAGGCCGAGCACCCCCTGCCAGACCTCGGCCACGTCCTGCTCGGCGCCGGGACGCGGGGGTTCCCAGGCCGGGCCGCCGGAGTGCTGCGACGGCGACGGCAGCGCCGCCCGGTCGAGCTTGCCGTTCGGGGTGAGCGGGAGGGCCTCCAGCTCGACCCAGAGGGAGGGGATCATGTGCTCGGGCAGCTCCTCGCGGAGCCGGTCCCGGAGCCGTTCGTGCAGGTCCGCGTCCATCCCGCCCTGTCCGCCGCCCGGTGCGCGCCCGGAGGGGGTGCCGGGGACGTCGGGGGCGGGCCTGCGCACGACGTAGCCGACCAGCCGGGCCCCGCCGGGCCCGTCGGTCACGCCGACCGCCGCGGCGCCCAGCTCCGGGTGACGGGCGAGCGCGGCCTCGATCTCGCCGGGTTCGACGCGCATTCCGCGGATCTTGGTCTGGGTGTCGAGGCGGCCGAGGTAGTCGAGTTCGCCGTCGGGTCGCCAGCGGGCGCGGTCTCCGGTGGCGTACAGGCGGGAGCCGGGGGGTCCGTAGGGGTCGGGCAGGAAGCGTTCGGCGGTCAGGGCGGGGCGGCCGAGGTAGCCGCGGGCCACCTGCACCCCGCCGATGAACAGCTCGCCCGGCATCCCCGCGGGCACCGGGCGCAGCGAGCCGTCCAGCACGTACAGGCGGGTGTTGGCCACCGGGCGGCCGATCGGCACGGTCGGCTCGCCCGGCGCGTAGCGGTGCCAGGAGACGTCGACCGCGGCCTCGGTGGGGCCGTAGAGGTTGTGCAGCTCCACCCCGGGCAGCCGGCCGGTCAGCCGCTCCGCCGCCGCGGCGGTGAGCTCCTCGCCGCTGCAGATGACCCGGCGCAGCGAGCGGCACTCCTCGATCCGCTCCTCGGCGGTGAAGGCCGCCAGCATCGACGGGACGAAGTGCATCGTGGTGATCGCCTGCGCGGTGACGAGGTCGCGCAGGTAGGCGGTGTCGCGGTGCCCGTCGGGGCGGGCGAGCACCAGGCGCGCGCCGCTGATCAGCGGCCAGAAGAACTCCCACACCGACACGTCGAACCCGGCGGGGGTCTTCTGCAGCACCGCGTCACCGGCGTCCAGCCGGTAGGTCTCCTGCATCCAGCGCAGCCGGTTGACGATCGCCCGGTGCGAGACCCCGACCCCCTTGGGACGCCCGGTCGACCCGGACGTGAAGATCACGTAAGCCAGCGCGTCCGGCGGGGTCCCCGCCCGGCGGTCCTCCTCCCCGGCGCCGGTGGGACCGGTGGGGGCGGGGGAGCGGACGGCGCGGTCGAGTTCCACGGCCCCGGCGTCGGCGAGCATGGCCTCCACGCGCCGGTCGGGCAGGCCCGGGTCGAGCGGGAGGTAGGCGGCCCCGGCCTTGAGCACGGCGAGCAGCCGCACCGGCAGGTCGAGCGAGCGCTCCGCCCGTACGGCGAACACCCCGGCGTTCCCGATGCCGTCGGCGCCCGTCGCGGCGCGGAGTCGCGCGGCCAGGGCCTCGGCCCGGTCGTCCAGCTCGGCGTAGGTGAGGGTCTCCCCCTCGAAGACCACGGCGGGGGCACCGGGGGTGCGCGCCACCTGGGCCTCGATGAGGCCGTGCAACGTCTCCGGCGGCGGGTACGCGGTGCCGGTGGCGTTCCAGCCGGTCAGCACCAGGTCCCGCTCGGCGGGGGAGAGGAGTTCGAGGTCGCCGACCCGGGTGTGCGGGGCGGCGACGGCCGAACGCAGGAACGTCTCGAAGGACGCGGCCATGCGCTCGACGGTCCCGGCCGCGAACAGGTCGCGGTCGTAGACGAACCTCGCGGCCAGGGCGCCCCCGGTCTCCGAGACGTAGAGCTCCAGGTCGAAGCGGGTGGAGGTGGTGTCGGGCGCGAACGGCTCGGTCACCGTCGCCGTCCCGGTCGCCGTCCCGGCCACCGTCGCGGCCGTCGTCGCGGACGGTGTCACGGCCGGGACCGTGCCGCCCAGGTAGCTCTGCAGCGCGAAGAGGGCCTGCACCACGGGCGACCGGGTGGCGTCCCTGGCCAGGTCCAGCTCGGCGACGAGCTTCTCGAACGGCAGCTCCTGGTGGGCGTACACCTCCAGGGCGGCCTCACGGGTACGGGCGAGCAGGTCGGCGAACGTGGGGTCGCCCTCCAGTCGGGCCCGGAGCGGGAGCAGGTTCACGAACAACCCGACCACGTCCTCGAACTCGGCCCGGTCCCGTCCGGCCACCGGCGAGCCCACCGCGAAGTCCCGCTGTCCCGACCAGCGGGAGAGCACGGCCTGGTAGGCGGCGAGCAGCACCATGTAGAGGGTGGCGCCGTTCTCGCGTGCCAGCGCGCCGAGGTCGCCGGTGAGCCCGGGGTCCAGCCGCAGGTCGTACCAGGCTCCCCGGTGCCCCTGCCGGGCGGGCCTGGGCCGGTCGAGGGGGAGCTCCAGCGGGGGCAGCGCGGCCAGTTCCCGCCGCCAGAACTCCAGGTGCCCCTCCAGGCGTTCCCCGGTCAGGCGGTCCCGCTGCCAGAGCGCGTAGTCGCCGTACCCGACGGACGGGTCCGCGCGGCCGGTGCGGCCGGAGAGCAGCTCGTCCAGCAGGAGTTCCGCCGACCAGCCGTCGGCCACGATGTGGTGCACGGCGACCAGCAGCACGTGGTCGTCCGGGCCGAGCCTGACCAGGGTCGCCCGGAGCGGAGGGCCCTCGGCGAGGTCGAAGGGGCGTGCCGCGTCGTCGCTGACGATCCGGCGCGCCTCGGCCTCCGCTCTGGCGCCGGCCGTCGTGCCCGCTCCGGTGTCGGTGCCGGCTCCGGCTCCGGTGTCGGTCGTCGTGCCGGTTCCGGTACCGGTGTCGGTCGTCGTGCCCGGTCCGGTCTCCGTGCCCGCTCCGGCCTTCGTCCCGGCTCCGGGCGCGGGGACCGCCTCGACGACGCGGAGCGTGACCCGCGCCGCGGGGTCGTCCGCGGGGACGATCCTCACCTCGGGACGCCCGTCGGGGGCGGCGGGGAAACGCATCCGCAGGCTCTCGTGCCGCGTCACGGCCGCGTCCAGCCTCGCGGTCAGCGCCGCGAGGTCCAGCGGCCCGCGCAGCCGTGCCGCCGCGGGCAGGACGTAGGCGCCCGTGCCGGGGCTGAACTGCTCCATGAACCAGAGCCGTTCCTGCGCGAACGACAGCGGCGGTGCCGTGCCCTCCGGACGCCGGACCGGGCCGGGCCCCGCGGCGGTGCCGGGACCCTCCTGGGCCAGCTCGTCGAGCGCCTGCGCCAGCCGCCGTACGGACGAGTGGCTGAAGGCCAGCTTCAGCGGGACGTCCAGCCCGGTCGCGGCGGAGAGCCTGGCGATGGTCCTGGTCGCGAGCAGTGAGTGACCGCCGAGCTGGAAGAAGTCGTCGAGCACCCCGACCCGTTCGACGCCCAGCACCTCGGCCCAGACCGCGCAGACCAGTTCCTGCGTGGCGCTCTCCGGGGCCAGGTAGCCCTCGTCGGAGCGGTGTTCGGGGGCGGGCAGCGCCGCCTGGTCGACCTTTCCGCTCGGCGTGAGCGGGATGTGCGCGATCTCCACCACGGCGCTCGGCACCAGGTGCGGTGGCAGTTCCGCGGTGAGGTGCTCGCGCAGGTCCTCGCCACCGGGCCGCCCGCCGACCGGCGGAGCGGCCTCCGGGCCTTCCGCGTCCGGCTCACCCGGGGGGCGCCCGCTCGTGACGGACCCGTCAGGGACGGACCCGTCAGGGACGGGCTCGCCGGGGACGAGGGCCCGGGGGACGACGTAGGCGACCAGGCGGCGGTCGCCGGGGGTGTCCTCCCTGACCGTCACCGTGGCCCGCGCCACCCGGGGGTGGGCCAGCAGCCGGGCCTCGATCTCACCGGGCTCCACGCGGTAGCCGCGGATCTTCACCTGGCGGTCGAGGCGGCCGAGGATCTCCAGGCGGCCGTCCGGCCGGAACCTGGCCCGGTCGCCGGTGCGGTAGAGACGCGCCCCGGCCGGGCCGTACGGGTCGGGAACGAAGCGCTCGGCCGTCAGCGCGGGCGAGCCCAGGTAGCCGCGGGCGAGGCCGTCGCCGCCGATGCAGAGCTCACCCGGTACGCCGACCGGGACCGGTGCCCCGTCGCGGTCCAGCACGTGGACGCGGGTGCCGGAGAGCGGGTGGCCCACGGTGGGCCGCCTGGACGCCTCGGAAGGGTCGAGCTCCCCGGCGGTGGCGATGATCGTCGTCTCGGTCGGCCCGTAGCTGTTGACCAGGGTGACGCGCTCGCCGTGCGTCTCGTACCAGGTGGCGAGCACCGGTGCGGGCAGCGGGTCGGCGCCCAGGATCAGCAGGCGCAGCGCCGCGGGCCAGGCGATCCGGGCCGCGACCAGCTCCTGCCAGTAGGAGGTGGGCAGGTCCATCACGGTCAGCGACGCGCCCGCCGGGGTCCGCAGGAAGTCGGGGAGCGGCTCGTCCGGGGCGAGCACCAGCTCCGCCCCCGAGGTGAGCGCGGGGTAGATCTCCTCGGCGTGGGTGTCGAAGCCCACCGAGGCGAACTGGAGCACCCGGTCGTCGGGCCCGACACCGTACTCGGCGCGCATCCACGCCACCCGCGCGTCCAGCGCCCGCCGCTCGACCTGCACGCCCTTGGGGCGGCCGGTCGAACCCGAGGTGTAGATCACGTACGCCAGGTTCGCCGGGCTCGCGGAGCTCGCGGAGCTCGCGGAACTCGCGGAGCTCGCGGAGCTCGCGGAGCTCGCGGAGCTCGGGACCCGGAGGCCGGTGGCCGCATCCCCGCTGGACGTCGTGGTGTCACCGACGGACGGGCCGTCGGCGACGCCCTCCAGCGAGATCACCGGCACGTTCCCGTCGACGGTGCCCTGCAGGAGATCGGAGCCGCCCTGCGAGCCGGCACCGTCCTGCGAGCCGGCACCGTCCTGCGAGCCGAGGCCGTCCTGCGAGCCGCGGGAGCCGGGGGCGTCGTGGAGGCCGGGGTCGCCCTGGGAGAGCAGCAGCGCGGCACCGCTGTCGCGCAGCATCCAGCGCAGCCGCTCGGCCGGGTAGGCGGGATCCAGCGGGAGGTAGGCGCCGCCCGCCTTGAGCACCGCGAGCAGTGCCACGACCAGTTCGAGGCCGCGCCGGGCGCGTACGGCGACCACCGTCTCCGGCCCGGCCCCCGCGGCGGCCAGCCGCGCGGCCAGCCGTCCGGCGCGCTCGTCCAGCTCGGCGTAGCTCAGCCGCCGGCCCGCGTGGGCGACCGCGGGAGCGTCCGGCGCCAGCCGGGCCCGCTCCTCGAACAGCCCGACCACACCGGCGGTCCCGTCCGGCGGGCCGGCCACGGCGCGGGCCGTCGCGTCGCTCGTGCGGGTGCTCCCGTCCGGTGGCCCGGCTGCGGGCCCGGCCACCACGCCGGTCGGGGGGACCGGGGACGAGGAAGAAGAGGAAGAAGACGAAGAGGAGGAGGGACGCGTGCCCGTGGACAGCGACGCGGTGACCGCGGGCAGCCGGTCCTCGGGGAGCAGCATCGCGGCGCGCAGGCGCGAGAGCGGGATGTCGGGGTCGGCGACCACGGCCTCCAGCGTGCGCTCGTACCGGCGCAGCATCCGGGCCATCGTGTCCGGCTCGAACAGGTCGGCGTTGTAGGACAGCAGCGCGTACAGCGAGTCCGAGCGCGGCGTCACGTCCAGCATCAGGTCGAACTTGGCCTGCCGCGCGCCCGGGTCGAAGACGCCGGTCTCCACGCCGGGGATGGTCAGCTCGGAGGCGTCCTTGTCCTGCATCACGAACATCGCCTGGAACAGCGGCGTGGTGCTCAGGTCCCGCTCCACGTGCAGCTCGTTCAGGAGCCGCTCGAAGGGGATGTCCTGGTGGGCGAAGGCGTCCAGCACCGTCGACCGGACCCGGCCGAGCAGTTCCCGGAAGCCCGGGTCGCCCGACAGGTCGGCGCGCAGTGCCAGCGTGTTCGGGAAGAACCCGACGACGTGCTCCAGCTCGGGGTGTTCCCGGCCGGCGATCACCGATCCCACGCACACGTCGTCCTGCCCGGAGTGGGCGCCGAGCAGCGTGTGGAAGGCGGCCAGCAGCACCATGAACGGCGTGCAGCGCTCGTCCCTGGCCAGCCGGTCCAGGCGGGCGGTCAGCTCCCGCCCGATCCGGCGCGCCGCGTAGTCGCCGTTGGACGAGCGCACCGGTGACCGGGGGCGGTCGGCCGGGACGTCCAGCACCGGCACCCCGGCCAGCCGCTCGCCCCAGTAGTCGAGCTGGCGGCGCACGCTCTCCTCGTCCAGGCGCTCGCGCTGCCAGGCGGCGTAGTCGGCGTACTCCAGCGCCGGCTCCGGCAGGTCGGCCTCGCGCCCCTCCAGGCGGGCGCCGTAGAAGGTCGCGAACTCGCCCAGCAGGACCTTCAGCGACCAGCCGTCGGCCACGATGTGGTGCAGCACCACGCAGAGCACGTGGTCGGCCTGCGACATGGTGATCAGGTGGACCCGCAGCAGCGGCCCGGCCGCCAGGTCGAACGGGCGGTTGGTGAGGTCGGCGACCAGCTCGGTCGCGCGGGCCTCCCGCTCGCCGGCGGGCAGGCCGGACAGGTCGATCAGGTCGGGCTCGACCGGCAAGGGCGGCCCGATCTCCTGCACCGGGCTGCCCTCGCGCGCGGTGAAGCGGGCGCGCAGCGTGGCGTGCCGCTCCACCAGGCGGCCCAGCGCGTACCGCAGGGCCTCGATCGAGACCCGGCCGCGCAGCCGCTGGACCATGAACATGTTGTACGAGGCGTCGGCCGGGTCCAGCTGCTGCAGGAACCACAGCCGTTCCTGGCCGAAGGAGAGGGGCGGCGGTCCGTCGCCCGTGCGCCGGGGGATTCCCCGGGCACGCTGCGGCGACGGCTGCCGCCGCATCCTCTCCTCCAGCGCGGCGCGCTGTTCCGGGCTGAGCCGGGCCAGCCTCGCCCTCAGGTCACTCATTTCGCGGGGTCCTCCAGCGACGCCAGCAGCGCCTCCATCTCCCCGTCGTCCTCGTCGAACTGCGACTCCAGGACGACCAGGGCGTGCTCGGCGACCGTGGTCGCCTCGAAGCAGCGCCGCAACGGCATCTCCACCCCGTAGGTCTCCCGGTAGCGGGTGACCAGCAGCACCGCCAGCAGCGAGTGGCCGCCGAGCTGGAAGAAGTCGTCGTCGACGCCGATCCGCTCGCGGCCCAGCAGCTCGCCCCACAGGGCGCACAGCTCGCTCTCCAGCGGGGTGCGCGGCTCGACGTAGGGGGTGCCGAGGTCGGCGCGGCCCGAACCGGTGGGCGCGGGCAGCGCTCCCCGGTCGAGCTTGCCGCTCGGCCCCAGCGGGACGTGGTCGATCCCGACGAACGCCTGCGGGATGAGCGCGGCCGGCAGCTTCTTGGCCAGTGCCCTGCGCATCTCGGCGGTGAGCGCCGCCGGGTCTCCCGACCAGTCGACGTAGCCGACCAGGCCGCGCCCGCCCGGCGCGTCGTCGCGCAGCGCCACGATCGCCCGCCGCACCTTCGGGTGCTCGGCGATCACGGACTCGATCTCGCCGAGCTCGACCCGCCAGCCGTGCACCTTCACCTGGTCGTCCAGCCGCCCGAGGAACTCCAGGTTCCCGTCGGCGCGGACCCGGGCCAGGTCGCCGGTCGCGTACAGCCGCGAACCGGGAGGCCCGTACGGGTCGGGGACGAACCGCTCGGCGGTCAGCGCCGGGCGCCCTGCGTAGCCGCGCGCCACCTGGATCCCGCCGATGTGCAGGTGCCCGGGGACGCCGACCGGCAGCGGCCGGAGCGCGTCGTCCAGCACGTGCAGCCGGTTGCCCGGCATGGGCGTGCCGATGGGCAGCGTGTGCAGCTCCCGTACCGCGTCCGGGCTCTCGCCGGTCACCTGCCAGGCGGTCACGTCGACCGCGGCCTCGGTCGGCCCGTACAGGTTGTGCAGCTCCACGCCGGGCAGCCGCTCCATGAACCGGGCGGCCACCCGCGGCGGCAGCTCCTCGCCGCTGCAGATCACCCGCTTGAGCGACCCGCACGACTCGATGCCGGTCTCCTCCAGGAACAGCGCCAGCATCGAGGGCACGAAGTGCACCGTGCTCACCGAGTGCGCCTTGATCAGGTCGCGCTGGTGGGTGGGGTCGCGGTGCCCGCCCGGCCGGACCGGCACCAGGGAGGCGCCGGTGACCAGCGGCCAGAAGAACTCCCAGACCGACACGTCGAAGCTGGTCGGGGTCTTCTGCAGGACCGTCTCGCCGGAGGTCAGGCCGAACCGGCGCTGCATCCAGGCGAGCCGGTTGACGATGCCCCGGTGGGTGTTGACGACGCCCTTGGGACGGCCGGTCGACCCCGAGGTGTAGATCGTGTAGGCGGCGTCGTCCGGGCCGGTGACCGGCGGCGGCGAACCCGCGGGCTGCGGCCCCCAGGACTCGGGCGCGTCCAGCAGCACCGGCTTGATCGCCCCCTCGGGGAGCAGGTCGCGCAGGTGGCGCTGGGTCAGCATGACCCGGGCGCCGCTGTCGGACAGCATGAACGCCAGCCGCGACGGCGGGTACTCCGGGTCCAGCGGGACGTAGGCGCCGCCCGCCTTGAGCACCCCGAGCAGCGCCACGACCAGCTCGGCCGAACGCTCGGCGCAGACCGCGACCGGGCTGCCCCGCCGCACGCCGATCCTGCGCAGCCAGTGGGCCAGCGCCCCGGCCCGCTCGTCCAGCTCCGCGTACGTCAGCGTGACGTCGCCCGTGACCACGGCCGGGGCGTCCGGCGTCCTGGCCGCCTGCGCCTCGATCAGCGAGGTCAGCGTGACCTGCGAGTCCGGCACCCCGCCGGTCTCCACGCCGGCGCCGGTGCCGCGCAGGTCCCGCAGGTCCTCCAGGTCCTCGCCCGTGCCGAGCGCGAGGACGCGCTCGGTCTCGGCCGGGCTCAGCAGCGGCAGCTCGGAGATCGGCGTGTTCGGGTCGGCGATCGCGGCCTCGACCACCGTCTCCAGGCAGGACGCGAACCGCTCCATGGTGGGCCGGTCGAACAGGTCCGTGCTGTACTCCAGGCGCAGGTGCAGCCGACCGTCGCGCATGTTGATGTCGAGCTGCACGTCGACCTTGGCGGTCCCGTTGGCGATCTGGCCCTCGTTGGTGTCGACGGCCAGGTTGAACATCACCTGGTAGATCGGCGGCACGCTCAGGTCCCTGGTCGGCTGGAGCGCCTCCACCAGCCGCTCGAACGGCAGCTCCTGGTGGTCCAGGGCCTCGGCGACCGTGTTGCGCACCCGTCCGGTGGCCTCGGCGAACGTCGGGTCGCCGGACAGGTCCGAGCGCAGCGCCACCGCGTTGACGAACATGCCGATGACCGGCTCGGTCTCCGGCAGCAGCCGTCCCGCGATGGGGGTGCCCACCACCACGTCGTACTGTCCCGACCAGCGGGCCAGCACGGTCGTGAACGCGGTGAGCATGACGGTGAACAGCGTGGTGTTCAGGTCCTTGGCCAGCCGCTGCACGCCCGCCGAGGTCTCCGGGGAGAACGCGGCCAGGTGCATCTCGCCGCGGAAGCTGCGGCTGCGCGGGCGCGGCCGGTCGGCGGGCAGCGCCAGGTCGGCCGGGATGCCGGCCAGCTGCTCGCGCCAGTGCGCCAGCTCCTGCTCGACGAACTCGCCGGTCAGCCGTCCCCGCTGCCAGACGGCGAAGTCGGCGAACTGGATCGGCACCTCGGGCAGCTTGGGCTCGCGGCCCTCGCCGAGCGCGTCGTAGCACTCCTCCAGCTCGTTGACGAAGATGTGGCTGGAGACGCCGTCGAACACCGTGTGGTCGAACACGCAGACCAGCCGCAGGTCGTTCTCGCCCATCCGCACGTGCCGCAGCCGCCACAGCGGCGCCTGGTCCAGCACGAACGGCGCGACGCCGTCGCTCTTGGCCAGCCGGGCGAGCTCGGCCTCACGCTCGTCCGGCGGCAGGTGGGTCAGGTCGGTCTCGGTCAGCCGCACCGGCGGGACCTTGCCGTCGACGATCTGCATCACCTGGCCGTCGCGGAACTCGAAGACGGTGCGCAGCACCTCGTGACGGCGCACCACCTGGGCGATGGCCGCCTCCAGGCGGCGCGGGTCGACGGGCTGGCGCGCGGTCATCGGGATGACCATGCCGATGTTGTAGACGGCGAGCTCGGGCTCGAAGCGGGCCAGGAACCACATGCGCTCCTGTCCCGAGGAGGACGGGAAGACGTCCTCCACCTGTCCGGTGGTCATCCCGCGCCCCCGGCCTGCATCGCCTCGCGAAGGCTGCGCGGGCGCATGTCGGTCCAGACCTGCTCGATGTGGGCCAGGCACTCGTCCTTCGTGCCGGTGAAGCCCTCGTCGCGCCAGCCGGCCGGGTTCTCCCGGTCGGCGGGCCAGACGGAGTACTGCTCCTCGTCGTTGAGGACGACCTTGGTGTCGGGAAGGGAGTCGGTCACTGCTGCTCACTCCTGCGGGGGAGACGGGGGATGGCGGTCTGGTTCGCGGCCGGGGCGGTGGTCTCCGCCGCGGGCGCGGCGGCGCGTGCCTGCTCGATCAGCGAGGTGACCCCGGCCACCGTGGGCTCCTCGAAGAGGCTGCGCATCGGCAGCCGGACGCCCAGCTCCTTGCGGATGAGGGCGATGAGCTGCACGGCGATCAGCGAGTTGCCGCCGAGCTCGAAGAAGTCGTCGTCGGCGCCGATGCGCTCGCCGCCGAGCACCTCGCTCCAGAGCCGGGCGATGGCGGTCTCGACGTCGCCGCGGGGCGCGACGTAGTCGTCGTCGCCGTGGCCGGGACGGGCCGGACGGTCGGACACGGCGGCCGGGTCCAGCTCCGTCTCCACCGTCTCCTGGGTGACCGACCCGACGCCCGACAGGTAGTCGGCCACCGGTGTCGCGGCGATCACCACCTGCGGGCCCAGGGGGGTGGCCAGCAGCCGGTGGAACGCCTCGGCCCCCTCGGCCGGGCGGATGCCGACCGCGTCGGGGCCACCGGCGACCGTCGCGACCGCGCCGCCCTGGTCGCCGGTGGCGACCGTGCCGGTCGGCTGGGCGCCGGCGTTGGCCGTCACCCCGGCCACCACCGACTCGGTGTTGATGCGCCGCAGCACGTAGTCGGAGATCTCGACCACGATCGCGCCGTCGTCGTCGATGAGCGTCACGTCGACCGCCAGCACCTCGTCGGTGCCGCTGTCGCGGAAGCGCATGTGGCTCCAGAACGTGCCGGGCAGCCGGTCGGCGACGGTGATGCGGCCGTAGCCGAGCGGCAGGTAGTGGCCGACGACGTCGATCCAGGTGAAGGAGGTCGCGCTGTCCAGCAGGGCCGGGTGCAGCCCCCAGCCGGCCAGGTCCTGCGAGAGCTCCTCGGGCAGTTCGAACCGTCCCAGGGCCTCGTTCTGGCCGATGTACCACTCCCGCATGTGGCCCCAGTGCGGGCCGAGCGTGAGCAGCCCGGACAGCGGGACGCCGCCCTGCTCCTCGGTGGCGGGGGTGCAGCGCTCGATGATCGCCGCCACGTCGGCCTGCCGGCCGGCCGGGGCGTCGACCTTGGCGGCGGTGCCGCGCGCGTGGGTGCGCTGCTGGCCGCCGATGACGCTCTGCACCTGGAACTCCGCGCCGTCGGCCTCGGGGCTGAACATCACCCGCACCTCTGCGTAGGCGCCGTCGGCCACCGAGAGAGGCTCGACGAACACCACGTCGCGCAGCTCGATCGCGCCGGTGCCGGGCAGTCCCGCCTCGCCGGCGGTGCGCGCCAGCTCCAGGTGACCGGTGCCGGGCAGCACCGGCACCCCGGAGATCCGGTGACCGTCCAGCGCCCAGTGCGTGTCGGGCGACAGGCCGCCACCGGCCCAGCCGAGGCCCTCGCCGTCGGCCTCGTGCCAGGCCGCCAGCACCGGGTGGTCGATGGCCCTGATCCGGTCGCCGCGCTGCAGCGCCACGAACCCGGCCGGGGCGGTGACCTCCGCCGCCATGCCGACCTCGAGCCACTTGCCCCAGTTGGCGGAGACGACGGTGGCCGCGCGCCAGCCGTGCTCGCCCCTGGCGTGCGCGTCCAGGAAGTTGTTGGCCGCGCAGTAGTCGACCTGGCCGAAGCCGCCCGCCACCGCGGTGATCGACGAGCAGAGCACCACGGCCTGCAGGTCGAGGTCGCCGAAGGCGTCGCGCAGCGCGAGCGTGCCGGCCACCTTGGGTGCGAGCACCTGCTCGGCCGCGGCCCGCTCCTTGATCTCGGCCATGCCGCCGCCGGGCAGTCCGGCGGCGTGCACGATCACGTCCACCCGGCCGAAGGCGGCCAGCGTCTCCTCCCTGACCCGGCGCATGTCGGCGGCGGAGGTGACGTCGGCGGCCAGCACCAGGACCTCGGCCCCGGCCTGCTCCATCCTGCGGATCGCGGCGATCGCCCGTCCCTGGCGGCCGCCCTGGTGCGCGTCCCAGGCCGACCGCTCCGGCAGCCCGCTCCGCGAGAGCAGCACCAGCCGCACCCGGGCCCGCGCCGCCAGGTCCTCGGCGAGGGAGACGCCGATGCCGCCCAGGCCACCGGTGATCACGTAGACCTGCCCGTCCACCGGACCGGCCTGCCCGGCGACCGCCAGGGCCGTCTCGTCCTGGCCGGGGCCCGCGTGGCCCGCCTCGGCCGGCGCCGTCCCGTCCGCGGACGCGCCTGCGCCCGCCACGGCCTCGACCGCGGGGACCTCCAGCTGCTCGTACCGCTGCGACCAGCGCCGCCCGCCGCGGATACTGACCGTGGTCAGCAGCCCGGCCTCGTCCGTCTCGGGCCTGCGGCCCAGCTCGGCCGCGGCGTGCCTGACCCAGTCGCGGGCCTCCACGTCGATGTGCCGCACCCGCAGCCACGGGGTCTCCAGCGGCACCACCCGGGGGAACCCGGCCAGCGTGGCGTGCTCGGGGCGGATCAGGTCGCCGCCGACGACGTCCTGCGCGCCGGAGGTGAGCAGGGACAGCTCCACCCCGTCGGCGGGCTGCACCGCGGTCAGCGCCTGCACCAGCGCCAGCACGCTGAAGAAGCCCAGGTCCTGGGCCTTCCAGGTCTCGTCGACACCGGCGGCGGGCTCGGCGGAGACGGTCCAGGCGTGGACCACCCGGCCGGGCACCTCGCCGACGGCGGCCAGCAGCGCGTCGTAGTCGGCGCGCTCGGCCGGGCGCACGGTGTACCCCTCGCCCGAGGAGGCGAACTCCGTACCGGGCCTGACCTCGATCACCTCGGTGCCGCCCGCGCGCAGCGCGTCCACCAGACCGGCCGAGCCCTCGTCGGACAGGACCAGCGCCCGGGTGACCGGCGACAGCGGCGCCGGGCCGGGCGGGGTCTGACGCCACACCGGGACGCTGAACCAGCGGTCCAGCGGCAGGTCCTCCTCGACCGGCGCGGGGTTGGCCACGCCGCCGACGAACGCGCCGTGCGGGTCGGGGTCGATCCAGGCGCGCTGGCGCTCCCACGGGTAGGTGGGCAGCGAGACGCGGCGGCCCTCCTGGCCGAACGCCTCCAGGGCGATGCCGTGCGCCCACAGCGTGCCGTACGCGGCCGACAACACCCGCACGTCACCGCCGTCGTCCTTGGGGCCGGGCAGCGACGGCAGCGGCGCGACCGCGCCGGGCGGGTTCTGCGCCCGCGCCAGCCCGGAGAGCTGCTTGCCGGGGCCGCACTCGATCATGATCCAGTCGCCGTCGGCGAGCAGGGCCGCCACGCAGTCGCCGAACAGCACCGGCTCGCGCATGTGCCGGGCCCAGTACGACGGGTCGGTCGCCTCGGCAGCGGTGATCCAGGTGCCGGTCACGTTCGACAGGAACGGCAGGCTCGGCGCCGACCGCTCGACACCGGCCACCAGCTCCCGGAACTCACCCAGGATCGGGTCCATCATCTCCGAGTGGAAGGCGTGCGAGGTGCGCAGCTCCATCCGGCCGACGCCCTCCTCCTCCAGCATCGCGGACAGCTCGGCGATCGCGTCCGGCGGGCCGGCCACCACGCAGGTGCCCGGGCCGTTGACGGTCGCCACCGACACGCCGTCGGGCAGCAGCGGCCCGATCTCGTCGGGCGCGAGCTGCACGGCGAGCATGGCCCCGGGGGGCATGCCCTGCACCAGGCGGCCCCGGGCCGCCACCAGCCGCAGCGCGTCCGGCAGGCTGAACACCCCGGCCACGGTCGCCGCGACGTACTCGCCGATGCTGTGGCCGATCATGCCGGCCGGCTCGACGCCCAGCGAGCGCCAGAGCGTGGCCAACGCGTACTCCACGGTGAACAGGGCCGGCTGGGTCAGCGAGGTCTGCCGCAGCCGCTCGTCGGCCTCCTCGCCACTGGCGAAGATCAGGTCGCGCAGGTCCTCGCCGAGCTCGGCCCGCAGGATCTCGGCGCACTCGTCGACCGCGTCCCTGAAGACCGGCTCGGTGCGGTACAGCTCGGCGCCCATGCCCGCGTACTGCGAGCCCTGACCGGAGAACAGGAACGCCGGGCGCGGGGTGCGGCGCGAGGTGGCGCCGCTGATGAGCCGCTTGGGGTCGCGCAGCGCGGCGACGGCGTCGGCGACGCCGGAGGCCACCACCGCGGTCCTGCGCGACAGCTCCCTGCGCCCCACCCGCAGGGTGTGGGCGACGTCGGCCAGGTCGGCCTCGGGGTTGGCCTCCAGGTGCGCGGCCAGCCGCTCGGCGGCGGCGGCCAGCGCCGAGTCGGTCCTGGCCGACAGGCGCAGCAGGTGCGCCGGGCGCGGGTCGCGCTCCTCGCGGACCGCCCTGGGCGCCTCCTCCAGCACGATGTGCGCGTTGGTGCCGCCGATGCCGAACGAGCTGACGCCCGCCCGCCGCGGGAAGCCGTTCGGCTCCCACTTGGTCGCCGACGCCGTCACGTAGAACGGGCTCTGCGCGAAGTCGATCTTGGGGTTGGGGCTCTCGTAGTGCAGCGTGGGCGGGATCAGCCCGTTCTCCAGGGCCAGCACCGCCTTGATGATGCTGGCGATGCCCGCCGACTGGCCCAGGTGGCCGATGTTGCTCTTGACCGAGCCGATGCCGCACCACTGGGTGTCGTCGGTGTCCTGGCGGAACACGCTGCTCAGCGCCGCGACCTCGATCGGGTCGCCCAGCGCGGTGCCGGTGCCGTGCGCCTCGACGTAGGTGATGGTGCGCGGGTCGACCCCGCCGACCCCGAGCGCCTGGGCGACGACCGCGGCCTGCCCGTCCATGCTGGGCGCGGAGAAGCCCACCTTGCTGGCGCCGTCGTTGTTGATCGCGTTGCCCAGGATGACGGCCCGGACGTTGTCGCCGTCCTCGATCGCCTCCGACAGCCGCTTCAGCACGACCACGCCGCCGCCGCTGCCCCAGATCGTGCCCGCGGCCTTGGCGTCGAAGGCGCGGCAGTGGCCGTCGGGGGAGACGATGCCGTCCTCGTCGTAGACGTACCCCTGGCCCTGCGGCAGGTCCAGCATGGCGCTGCCGGCCAGGGCCATGTCGCACTCGCCGTTGCGCAGCGCCTCGGCGGCGACGTGGATCGCGACCAGCGAGGTCGAGCACGCCGTGTGCAGCGTGTAGCTGGGACCCCGCAGGTCCAGCTTGTACGACGACAGGGTGGCGCAGTAGTCGACGTGGTTGCCGACCATGACGGCCAGCCAGCCCGCGTTGGCGTGGGCCTGCGCGTTGCTCCTGATGTTGATCCACTGGTAGAAGTCCGAGCCGGAACCGGCGTAGACGCCGATCTCTCCCGGGTACCTGAACGAGTCGTAGCCCGCGTCCTCGAGGGCGGTGTGCGACAGTTCGAGGAAGAGCCGGTGCTGCGGGTCCCGGATCTCCGCCTCCCTGATCGACATGCCGAAGAACGCGGCGTCGAACCCCTGGTGGTCGTCGAGCATCATCGCGGCCGGCACGAAGTCCGGGTCGTCGAGGATGTGGTCGGGCACGCCGAGTGCCCTCTGCTCCTCGCGGGTGAAGTGGGTCAGCGACTCCACTCCGTCGGACAGGTTGCTCCAGAACTGCCTGGCGTCTCCTGCTCCCGGCACCCTGCACGAGAGGCCGATGATCGCGATCGGTTCGACGGTGGGCTCCTCGGCCATGCGGGGGTCCCTTTCTTCCTTGCTGGGCGCGGTCGGCGCCGATGCGGGGGGTCTGGCTGTACGGGACGTCGTGTCCGCCGGTGACGCCGGGGACGTTCCCGGTGTCGGTGGCGTGGTGGACGTCGTGGTCCGGGACTCCGGGCCGATCGGTCGTCGGCCCGGACCCGGTCTCGGAGGCGGCAGGGGTTTCAGCTCGGTTTCCGTGAGCGGTCCTTGAGGCGGTCTCGTCGCACGGCGAGCCGCCGGGCGGCGCGGTCGAGGCCGGGGGTGGGGCCTCCACCGTCCAGGTGCGCGGCGAGCGCGCGGATGGTCGGATGGCGGAACAGGTCGACGATCGGGATCTCCCTGCCCAGCGCCGTGCCCAGGCGGGCCTGGACCGCGGCGATGGCCAGCGAGTGACCGCCGATCTCGAAGAAGTTGTCGGCGGCGCCGACCCGCGGGACGCCGAGCACGGCCCGCCACACCTCGGCCACGGCCCGCTCGGTCGGGCCCGACACCTCCCCGCCCGCCCCGTCGTCCTGGCGGGGGGCGGGGCGGCGCAGCGCGGTGCGGTCGACCTTGCCGTTGGGGGTCAGCGGCAGCGCGGGCACCACGATCACCTCGGCGGGCACCGCGTGCTCGGGCAGCACCGAGCGCAGGTGCTCCAGCAGCCGCTGCGGGGCCAGGCCGGGCCTGCGGGGCACCGCGTAGGCGTGCAGCACGGTCTCGCGCCCCTCGCCCCGGTCGGCCACCGCGACGGCGGCGCGGACCTCGGGATGGGCGGTCAGCGCGGCCTCGACCTCGCCCGGCTCCACCCGGAAGCCGCGGACCTTGACCTGGTCGTCGCGCCGTCCGGCGATCGTCACCGTCCCGTCGGGGTTGAGCCGGCCGAGGTCGCCGGTGGCGAAGGAGTCCCCGGTGAAGCGGAGCCGGGTCAGCTCGGCGTCGAGGTAGCCGGTCGCCAGGTTGGCGCTGCGCACCACCACCTCGCCGAGCTCGCCAACCCCGGCGCGGGCGCCACGGGAGTCGAGGACGACCAGCTCGCTGCCCTCGATGCCGCGCCCGGCCGGGACGGGCTCGGCGCTCTCGCGCACCCGGTGCGGGATCTCGTACCAGGCGTGCGCCTGCGGGGTCTCGGTGGTGCCGTAGAAGGCGACCAGCCGGGCGGACGGGGCCAGCCGGCGCAGCCGCGCGGCGTCGGCGTGGGTGAGGCGGTCGCCGCCGGTCGCGACGAGCCGGACGTCGGGCAGCACCGCGCCGGTCCCGCAGAGCATCCTGGCCAGCTGCGGGGTCAGGTGCAGGACGCCGACGCGGTGCTCGCGCAGCCATCCGGCCAGCCGGGCGGGGTCGCGCAGCAGGTCCTGCTCGGGCATGCACAGCCGGGCGCCGGTCGCCAGCGGCACGAACAGGTCGCGCAGCGCCGGGTCGTGCGCCAGGCCCGAGAGCAGGGCGAACCGGTCGTCGGGGGTCACCTCGAAGGTGTCGGCGTACCAGGCGACGAAGTGGGCCAGCGGGCCCTCGCCGGTCAGCACCGGCTTCGGGTCGCCGGTGGTCCCGGAGGTGAGCGAGAGGTAACCACGCCCCGTCCCCGCCGAGGCGTCCTCTGAAGCGGCCTCCGCCGGAACGGCCTGCGCCGGGGCGTCCTCCGCGGGCACGGTCTCCGGCAGGGTGATCTCCGGCAGTCCGGGCAGGGGAGGCGTCCCCGGGCAGCGCAGCACGGCCACGGCCCCGGCGGCGGCGGCCTGGCGGGCCAGCACCGGCTCCGGGTGGGCCGGGTCGAGGATCACCCAGCGGGCCCCGGCGGCCAGCACCCCCAGCAGCAGGCCCGGAAGCTCGGGCACCCGTGCCCCGAGCACCGCGACCGCCCGGCCGGGCTCGACCCCGGCCGTGCGCAGCGCAGCGGTCGTGCGGCGGCGCAGCGCGGTCAGCTCCTCGTGACCCAGGCTCCGGCCCGCGCCCTCCACCACGACGCGCGGATGCAGGGTCTCCAGCGGCCCGGGCCCGTCCCAGACCGGCAGCGCGGCGGGCGGCTCCGGCTCGGACAGCCGGACCCGGCGCGCCGCCTCGCCGGGACGCTCCAGCAGGCCGGCCAGCAGGCGCCGGTAGGAGGCCAGCAGGGACTCCATCCTGGCGGCAGAGAACAGGTCGGGGTTGTAGACGAGCTGCAGCGCGTACCCGTCGCCGTGCTCGCTGACGTACATCGTCAGGTCGAACAACGCGCCCGGCAGCCCGGCCGCCAGCGCCTCGGTCTCACACCCGGGCAGGTCGAGCTTGGGCTCGGCGAAGTTGTACATGTTGAACATGACCTGCGTCACCGGGTTGCGGCCCAGGTCGCGCGGGACGCGCAGCGCGTCCACGACGCGCTCCAGCGGCACCTCGCCGTGCGCGACGACCTCGGCCAGCTCGTCCCGGCAGCGGGCCACGTGCTCCTCGAAGGAGGACTCGGCGTCCTGGCGCAGCCGCAGCGGCAGCACCCGCACGCACATGCCGACCAGCGACTCGAACGCCACGTGCCCCCGGTCGGCGTACGGGGCGCCGACCACCAGGTCGTCCTGCCCGGACAGCCGGGACAGCAGCTCGGCGAACGCGGCCAGCAGCACCGGGTACGGGGTGACCCCCATCCGCAGCGCCAGCTCCCTGACACGGCCTCCGACGGATGCGTCAAGCTCCGCTGTTAGGAGCGCTCCAAAAAAGGTCTGCACCGGAGGGCGGGGGGCGTCCCTGGGCAGGTCGAGGACCATGGGGGCGTCCCGCAGGTGCTCGCGCCACCAGTCGACGGCCCCGCCGTTCGAGCGCTCCCTGGACCAGGCCACGTAGTCCCCGAGCGACGCGCCGGCCGGTCCCGGCCCGTCGCCCCGGTAGGCGGCGCTCAGGTCGCGGTAGAAGACGTCCTGCGACCAGCCGTCGAAGACGACGTGGTGCACGGTCACCGCGAGCACGTGGTCGTCGCCGGCCAGCCGCACCAGCCGGGCCCGCAGCAGCGGACCGTTCTCCAGGTCGAAGCGCGTCCGGGCCTCGTCCTGCAGCAGCGCCCGCAGGGCGGCCTCGGGGTCGGGGGCCGCCGAGAGGTCGTCGAGCGGGAGCGGCACCTCGCCGGCGGGGGCGACCGTGACGTACGGCGCGCCGTCGCGGGAGGGGATGCGCCAGCGCAACGCCTCGTGCCGGGTCACCACGGCCTCCAGGGCACGCCGGAGCGCGTCGTGGTCGAGCGGGCCGCGGACCCGTTCGGCCATCGCGATGTTGTGCGCGGGCGTCTCGGGGGCGAGCCGCTCGACGAACCACATGCGCCGCTGCGCGGGCGAGAGCGACGGCCCCTCGCCACCGGCCGCGCCCGGGGTGCCGGACGCGCCGAACGCGCCGGCGAGGGCGTCCCCGGTGCCGCACGGGGGAGCCTGCTCCAGGCCGGACGACAGGGCGCCGTAGGTACGGGCCGCGTAGACGTCCTCGACCGAGATGTCCCGGCCGAGCTCGGCGCGGACGGCCGACACCAGCCGCATCGCCCGCAGCGAGTGCCCGCCGCGCTCGAAGAAGTCGTCGTCGGGGCGGGGGGCCGGGGCGTCCAGCACCCGCGCCCAGATGCCCGCCAGGCCGGGGGCCGCGGCGGGGGAGCCGGGGGAGTCAGGGCTGTCAGGGGCGTCGGGGATGCCGGGGGTGTCCCCGGACAGGGCCCGCAGGGCGGCGAGGTCGACCTTGCCGGAGGAGTTCAGCGGCAGGACCGGGACGCGCACCACCCGGGTGGGCAGCATGTACACCGGCAGCCGCCGCGCGCAGTGCTCGCGCAGCTCGGCCTGTCCGGGCGCGTCCAGCGGCGCGACGTAGGCCACCAGCTCGCCGGGGGCGTCGACCACCGCCTGCTTCACCCCGGGATGGGCGCGGACGACCGACTCGACCTCGCCGATCTCGACCCGCTGTCCCTGGATCTTCACCTGCCGGTCCAGCCGCCCCATGAAGGCGATCCGGCCGTCGGGCTGCCAGGCCACGTGGTCGCCGGTGCGGTAGAGCCGCGCCCCGGGCGTCGCCGAGAACGGGTCGGGCACGAACCGCCCGGCCGTCATGCCGGGCAGGCCCAGGTAGCCGCGGCTGACCTGCGGGCCGCCGATGTACAGCTCGCCCGGGACGCCGACGGGACACTCGCGCATGTCCTCGTCCAGGATGTGCGCCCGGCAGCCGCGCAGCGGGAACCCGATCGGCAGCGACCGCTCCCAGGTGCCCGACAGCTCGGTGCCGACGACGCACACGGTCGTCTCGGTGGGGCCGTACCAGTTGTGGAAACGGGTCCGCGCCGACCAGCGCTCCACCTGCTCCGGGCCGGGCGGCTCGCCCGCGGTGACCAGGTCGCGCAGGTGCGGCAGCCCGGCCGGGTCGACCAGCGGCAGCAGCGCCGGGGGGATGAACCCCCAGGTGACGTCGTGAGCCTCCAGGAAGCGCTGCAGGCGGGCCGGGTCGGTCCTGTCCTCGTCCGGCACCAGCTGCACGCACCCGCCGGAGGCCAGCGGGGTGAACATGTCCAGCACCGAGACGTCGAAGCCGAGCGCGGAGAAGGCGATCGACCGGCAGGTGCCGTCCAGGTCGAAGTGGGCCGCCGAGGCGGTGACGAAGGCGACCGCCGAGGAGTGGTTCACGACCACTCCCTTGGGGCGGCCGGTCGATCCGGAGGTGTACAGCACGTAGGCGGCGTTCCCGGGCCGGGGCGCGGCGCCGGTGCCGGCGAGCGCGGCCGCGGTGATCGCGTCACCGGTGGCCCCGATTCCGGTCGTGTCGCCGGTTCCGGATGTCGTATCACCGTTTTCGGACGCGGTGACGGCGGTGGTGCCGGTCAGGGGTGCGACGGTTGTGACGGCCGAGGCCCCGGCGGGGGTATCGGCGGTAATTTCGGACACGGTTTGGGAGGCCGTATCGATTTCCGGCTCCACCAGGACGCGCCCGGAGCCGTCGAGCAGCCCACGGCCGCGCCGGTCGGTCACCACCACCGTGATGCCGGCGTCGTCGAGCACCTCGTCCAGCCGCCGCCGCGGGTGCGCCGGGTCCAGCGGGACGTACGCGCCACCGGCGAGCATGATGCCGAGGGCGGCGACGGGCATCGTCGAAGTGCGCGCGGAGCAGAGCCCCACCCGGTCCTCCGGCCCCACGCCCAGGGCGCGTAACCGCAGCGCAAGGGCGGTGGCCGCGTCCATCAGGCCGCGGTAGGTCAGACGAGTCTCCCACTGCCGGACCGCGGGCGCGAACGGTGTCCGTGCTGCCTGGGCGGCGATGAGGTCGCACAGGAGCGCCTCCGGAGCGGTGTGCGCCGGGCCGGTCGTCCAGGAGGCGGGAGCGGGAGCCGCCGGCGCCTCAGGCATGGTGAACGGCCCCCCGGTCACCGATGCGGACGACGAGTCCTCCCGCGTCGCTTCGAGCATCCACCCCCCATTGCCCCAAACAGGGTTTTTGCCCTGTCAAGTATTCACAAGTCTCAAGCCAGATCATTCCTAATGTTTACGTCACTGGGCAGTCAAGGGTTGAAAGTTAAACCTGTGTCGGAATGCCGGTTTCGGCTGTCCCCCAAGATCGCAAAGGGGGTTGACCGCCCGGAATCACCGCAGGTCACCGTGATCGGTTAGACGGAAGGTGACCGTCCACTTCCCTCTGTCGCGAACCACGGTGACCCGGCATCACGTGACGTAATGGCGCGCTGACCAACAGCAAATGTCCTAAATCCTTATTTCGGTCGTCAGTTCATCACGCTGTCATCCCGGTCGTAGTCACCGGCGATCCGCTCGGCCTCCTCGTCGGTCAACCGGTCGATCTCCGCGGCCAGCACCTCCTCCACCACCAGGGCGAGACGGCGGACCGTGCGCGTGTCGAACAGGGCGTTGAGCGGCAGGTCCACGCCCACCGCCGAGCAGATCCTGGCGATCACCTTGGTGCCGAGCAGCGAGTGACCGCCCACCTCGAAGAAGTCGTCGTCGACGCCGAAGCCGTTCCTGCCCAGCACCTCGCACCAGATCTCGTGCACCAGCTCCTCGCTCGCCGTGCCCGGGGCGGCGGGCGGCGCCGTCGCGTCCGGCGCGCCGCCCGCGGCCGGGGAGGGCAGCGCGGAGCGGTCGAGCTTGCCGTTGGGCAGCCGGGGCACCCGCCCCAGCGGCACGAAGACGCTCGGCACCATCGTGGCGGGCAGTCGCGACGCCAGGAACGCCCGCAGCCGCCCGGAAGGCACCCCTTCCCCGCCGTCGCCGTCCGCGCCGTCCGCGCCGGTCGCGTCGGTGCCGGGGTCCATGTCCACGTACGCCACCAGCGCCCGGCCGCCGGGGGCGTCGTCGCGGACCGCGGCGACCACCCGGCGCACCCCCGGGCAGGCCGCCAGCGCCGCCTCCACCTCGCCCAGCTCGATCCGCACGCCCCGCACCTTCACCTGGTCGTCGGCGCGTCCCAGGAACTCCAGGGTGCCGCCGGCCGACCGCCGCACCAGGTCGCCGGTCCGGTACAGCCGCCCCCCGGGCGTGCCCGAGAAGGGGTCGGGGACGAAGCGCTCCGCGGTCAGCTCCGGCCGTCCCCGGTAGCCGCGGGTCACCCCGTCGCCCCCCAGGAACAGCTCCCCGGCCACCCCGACCGGCACCGGCTCCATGTGCCCGTCCAGCACGTACGCCGTGGTGCCCGCGACCGGCACGCCGATCGACATCGATCCCGCGTCCCGCGGCACCCGGTGCGCCAGCGACCAGATCGTCGTCTCGGTGGGCCCGTAGAGGTTCCACAGCTCACCGGCGACCCGGTGGATCCGCGTGGCGAGCGCCACCGAAAGCGGTTCCCCGCCGCTGAACACCCGCGGCAGCCCGGCCGGCAGCCGCTCGGTGATCTCCTCCAGCACCGACGGCGGCGCCTGCACCGTCGTCACCCCCGCCCGCGCCACCAGCTCGCCCAGGGCGCCGTTGCCGTACGGGGGAGCGAGCACCACCGCGCCCCCCGCCGTCAGCGGCCCGAAGATCTCCAGCGCCGCGATGTCGAACGAGAGCGAGGTCAGCAGCAGCATCCGCTCCCGCTCGGTGAAACCGAACCCGGTGACCAGGTTCACCACCCCCCGGTGCGGCACCACCACGCCCTTGGGCCGTCCCGTCGACCCCGACGTGTAGATCACGTACGCGGGCGCGTCCGGGGAGAGCGGCTCCGGCTCCAGGACGGGCCCGCCGTTCACCGGCAGCGTGTCCAGCAGGATCGCCGGGGGATGGTCCGGCGGCAGCCGCTCCACCGTCGTCGAGCGGGTCAGCAGCAGCGGGGTACCCGAGTCGGAGAGCATGAACGAGAGCCGGTCCGCCGGGTAGTCCGGGTCCAGCGGCACGTACGCGCCGCCCGCCTTGAGCACCGCGAGCAGCGCCACGATCAGCTCCACGCCGCGCGGCAGGCAGACCGCGACCGGGGTCTCGGCCCGCACGCCGCGCTCGCGCAGCCTCCGGGCCAGCACACCCGCCCGCCGTTCCAGCTCCCCGTAGGTCAGCTCGCCCTCGTCCCAGACCACCGCCGTCGCGTCCGGCGCCCGCCCGGCCCGCTCGGCGATCAGCTCGTGCAGGCAGCGCTCGGGGTAGGAGGCCGCGGGGCCGTGCCAGGACGACAGCACCCGGGCCCGCTCCGCGCCGTCCATCAGCGGCAGCCGGGACAGCGGCGTCTCCGGGTCGGCCACGGCCGCGCCGAGCAGCGTCAGGAACCCCGACACCAGGCGGCGGACGGTCGCCTCGTCGTACAGGTCCGTGCTGTACTCGACCCAGCCCTCCAGGGAGCCCTCGGGGTTGTGCAGCTCCATCGTGAGGTCGGTCTGGGAGGTGCCGTTGCCGAACCGGCCGCGCCCGTCCACCGCGACCTGGTTGAACCCCGCCTGGAACAGCGGCGTCCTGCCGGGGTCGCGCGGCGGGTCCACGGCCTCCACCAGCTTGGCGAACGGCACGTTCTGGTGGTCGAACGCCTCCAGCACGGTCGTGCGGACCCGGTCCAGCGCCTCGGCGAACGAGGGGTCGCCCCCCAGGTCGGTCCGGAGCGGCAGCGTGTTGACGAACATGCCGATCAGGCCGTCCAGCTCGGGCAGCTCTCGACCGGCGACCGGGCAGCCCACCACGACGTCCGTCCGCCCGCTCCAGCGCGCCAGCAGCGCCGAGAACGCCGTCAGCAGCACCATGAACGGGGTCGTGCCCCGCGCCCTGGCCAGCGCGCCCACCCGCTCCGACAGCTCCTCGGGCACCGTGAAGTCCAGCACGTCGCCCAGGTAGCTCAGCTGCGCCGGGCGCGGCCGGTCACCCGGCAGCTCCAGCGGGACGCTGCCGCGCAGCCGCTCCTTCCAGTAGGCCAGGTCGGCGTCGAGCTCGCCGCCGCCCAGCCGGTCGCGCTGCCAGGCCGCGTAGTCGGCGTACTGGATCGGCAGCTCGGGCAGCACGGGCTCGCGGCCCTCGCGCAGCGCGAGGTAGGTCTCGCTCAGCTCCCGCGAGAACACGCCGGACGACCAGGCGTCGAAGACCGTGTGATGCATGATCGCCACCAGCCGCCACTCGCCGCCGCCCAGCGTCACCAGCCGTGCCCGCCAGAGCGGCGCGGTCTCCAGCCGGAAGGGCCGCCGCGCGTCCTCGGCCGCGATCCGCTCGAACTCCGCCCTGGCCGCCTCGGGCGCCAGGTGCGACAGGTCGGTCCTTTCCAGCGTGACCGGCACCCGGTCCGCGATCGTCTGCACGACCTGCTCGTCGCGCAGCTCGAACGCGGTCCGCAGCGACTCGTGCCGGCCGGCCAGCCTCGCCAGCGCCCGCTCCAGCAGCTCCGGATCCACCGGCCACAGGGCGGCCAGCTGCGAGGACCAGGCGATGTTGTAGACCGCCAGCTCCGGCATGAGCTCGTGCAGGAACCAGATCCGCTCCTGGGCGAACGAGGCGGGGAAGACGTCCATCAAACTTTCTCCTTCAGGCATTCGCGGAGCTGGTCGGCGATCGCGGGCAGGGCGGCCGTCTCGCCCAGGGTGGCCAGCCAGTGCCACTGCTCCAGGGCGTGGCAGAGCAGGTAGAAGGCCAGGCGCTCGGCCTGGTCGTCCGGCAGGTCGCCGTAGCCCTCCAGCAGGTGCCGCCGCCGCTCCGCGTCGCCCCTGACCGCGAAGTACTCGGTGCGCGCCAGGTCCATCAGCGGGTCGCCGCCCAGCGCGTTCTCCATGTCGATCACACCGGTCATCCGCAGCGCGCCGTCCCGCGTCTCGACCATCACGTTGCGCTCGTGGAAGTCGTTGTGGCACAGCACCGGGACGGTGCAGCGCGCCAGCAGGTGGCGGTCGCGGGCGATCCGGCCGGTCAGCTCCGCGTGCAGCGCGGGGTCCCCGCCGAAGTCGACGAACTGCGCCAGCAGCGTCTCCAGCCGCGCGCCCAGGTAGGCGTCGTTGGAGGGCTCCTGGGGCCCCTCCATCGGACCGAAGCCCTCCACGCGCACCCCGTGGATCGCCCGCAGTGTCCGCCCCATCTCCCGGTACAGCGGCGCGATCTCCTCGCCCGACAGCCCGGCGGAGACCTCCGACAGCGGCCGTCCCGCCACCTTCGTCATCACCGAGTACGGGTGCGGCAGCTCGCGCCGCGAGTCGTCCCAGTGCACCACCTCGGGGCACCGGGCGCCGCTGCCGCGCAGCAGCTCGTAGACGCGCACCTCCTTGTGCAGCCGGGCCGCCAGCACGTTCGGGTAGATCTTCACGATCAGGTCCCGGTCGGCGCACCCGACCTCGTACACCGCGCTGATCTCGCCGCCGGTCCGCAGCGTCACCCGGCGCACCTCCACGTCCGGGAACGGCACGCGCAGCAGCGCCCGCGCCCGCTCGGGCGGCAGCGGCATGGTGATCGCCTTGGCGAACGCCGGCGCGGTCCACGACACGCTCACCCGGTTGCCCGCCCGCTCGCGCAGGATCTGCGCGCCCACCAGGTCGTCCGGCTGGGCGTCGGGCATCTCGTCGTCGAACGTGGACAGCACCCGGGTGCGCATCGAGATCAGCACGTGCACCGCGATGCCCAGGCCCAGCAGGATGTACATCAGCGCGACCCCGCGGCCGGGGCCGACCCCGATCACCGAGCCCACCGTCGGCGCCAGCGCCCCCTCGGGCATCAGCAGCGGGTTGAGCAGCCGCTCGCCCATCGGCGCCACCACCGCCATGCCGATCGGCAGCGTCGACCACGACACCATCTGGTTGAGCGACTGCACCCGGCCGTGGAAGCGCTGCGGCACCTTGGTGTGGATGATCGTCAGGAAGGTCCCGTTGACGATCGACAGACAGCCCCACAGGCCGAACGCGCCGATCCCCACCACCAGGGGGGACGGGTGCAACCCGGTGATCACCGCGAACACCGAGAGCGCCAGCGTCGCCAGCAGCACCCCGCGCATCCGCCGTCGTCGCGGCCCGCCCCACAGCGCGATCACCAGGCCGCCCAGCGCCCCGCCCAGGCCGCCGACGAAGGAGATCTGACCGGCGACCGTCAGCGTGGAGAACGACAGCACCAGCGGCGTGATCGACAGCAGCAGCGCGGCGAGCATCACGTTGAGCGTGGCGAAGTAGATCATCGCCGCCCGCAGGTGGCGGTTGCCGATCGACATCCGCAGGCCCTGCGCGATCTCCTTGGAGAGCGGCTCCCTGGGGGAGTGCGCCATCGTGTCCGGGAAGCGGATCAGCAGCAGGGCGCCCAGCACCAGTGCGAAGCTCGCCACGTCGATCACGAGGATGCCGCCCAGGCCGATCGAGGAGAGCAGCGCCACCGCCAGCAGCGGCGCCGCGAACTGTGCGGTTCCGATCACCATCTGGACCACCCCGGCCGCGTGCCCCATGTACTCCTTGGGGACCAGCTGGGGGAGCGCCGTGGTGAAGCCCAGCCGCTGGAAGATCAGGGCGATCGACAGGCACGCCGTCAGCGGGTAGATGTGCCAGATCTCCAGCGCGCCCGTCCAGAACAGCGCGCCCAGGACCAGCTGGGTGCCCCCGGCCATGCAGTTGCCGAGGATCATCATGGCGCGCCGGCTCGACCGGTCCACCACGGCTCCGGCCAGCGGCGCGATCAGCACGCCCGGCATGATGGACAGGGCCACGAACAGGGCGAAGTCCACCAGCGAGCCGGTGGTCAGGTAGATCCACACCGGGATCGCGAAGTCGGTGATCGCGGTGCCCACCATCGACACGAGCTGGAACGCCGCCACGATCAGGAACCGCCGCAGGCTGGGCGGAGGCGCCTTCCCGGCCGTGCGCGCGGGAGCCGTGCGCGCGGGGGCGCTCCTCGCCGTCCGCGCGGGCGCCGTCGTCGTCACCGGCGACGGTTTCACGGGTACGGCCGTGCCGGTCGCCGGTGTCGGCGGTGGGGGTGCCGGATCGGCCCGTCCGGGTTCCGTCCCCGGGGACCCCGTCTCCGGGGACTCCGTCTCCGGGGAGCGGACCGAGACCTCCTCGACCCACCATCCCGCCCCCGGGCCCCGGGAGGCCCGGTCCAGGGTGTGCGCGGCCTCGTACCCGATGGCGATGTGCGTGTTGGTGAGGATCTCCGACAGCTCAGCCGCCCGATATTTCAGGAAATAGTGTCCTGCTTCATCCAGGATCACCAGCGCCGCGGTGTCGCTCAGGAAGTGCCACTCGCGGTAACGCTCCATGTAGTAGTCGGTCGTCGGGTCCTGCTCGCCCACCACCGAGATCACCGGTGCCCGCAGCCGCTCCACCTGCTCCGCCAGCGCCTTGGTGAAGATCTCCTCCGCGATCAGCGTGTCCCGCCGCTGGTTGCGCACCATGAACCGGATCTGCTCGTCGTCCAGCCCGGAGATGTCGGTCCCCATGGACTTCATCCGGTTCTCGTACACCCGGTCGCCGCGCAGCCGGTCGTAGCGGGTCAGCCGCGCCAGCGGCCCCGCGATCCGTCCCCGGGGCCGGGCGAACGGGAAGATCGCCCCGATGTACACCGCCTCCAGCGCGCGGCCCCGCGCCTCCAGCCGGCGCGCCACCTCCACCACCAGCGCCCCGCCGATGCCGCAGTGCCCGTACAGCGCCAGCGGGCCCTCCACCTGCGACAGGATCTCCTCCACGCACAGGTCCGCGACCTCCTCGAACGGCCGCGTCTCCTCGTCCGGCAGCCCCGGGTCGTGCCCGGGGAAGGCCAGCGCGTGCAGCGCGCACCCGTCCGGCAGCGCGTCGGCCAGCGGCTGGAAGATCAGCGGGCTGCCGCCGCCGTAGGGCACGCACACGTACGTCATCAGGCGCGGCCCCGGCGCGGTCAGCTCGTACAGCAGGCTCCGCGGCCCCGACGGGCCCGCGGGCCGCTCCACCAGCGCGGCCAGTTCGCGCACCGTCGGGTGCTTGAACAGGTCCATCACCCCGACCGCCCGGCCCCCGGTCACCGGCAGCGCCTTGCGCATCCGCGCCACCGCCTGGATCGCGACCAGCGAGTGACCCCCCAGCTCGAAGAAGTCACCGTCGGCGCCGACCGACTCCACCCCCAGCAGCTCCCGCCAGATGTCGGCGATCGCCCGCTCCACCGGCGTCCGCGGCTCGGCCCCGGCCCCGGCCGGCTCGACGGGACGGCCAGGCGCGGGCAGCGCGCCGCGGTCCAGCTTGCCGTTCGGGCTCAGCGGCAGCGCGTCCAGCACCACGAACGCCGAGGGCACCATGTGCTCGGGCAGCGTCAGTTTCAGCGCCCGCCGCAGCTCCGCCCCGTCCGTCGCCGCGCCCGCCCCGCCCTCCGCGCCGTCCGACGTCCCGTTCCCCGTGCCCGCCGCGCCGCCCTCCGGGACCACGTACGCCACCAGCCGCCGGTCGTCCGGCGCGCCGTCCTGGCGTACCGTGACCACCGCCTCGCGCACCCCGGGCAGCCCGCGCAGCGCCGCCTCGATCTCGCCCGGCTCGATCCGCTGCCCCCGGATCTTCACCTGGTGGTCGATCCGTCCCAGGAACTCGACGGCACCGTCACGGCGCAGCCGCGCCAGGTCGCCGGTCCGGTACAGCCGCGCCCCGGCCTCGCCGAACGGGTCGGGCACGAACCGTTCCGCGGTCAGGCCGGGCCGGGCGTGGTAGCCCATCGCCACCTGCACCCCGCCGATGTGCAGCTCCCCGGGCACCCCGAACGGCACCGGGCGCAGGTGCCCGTCCAGCACGTACAGGGACGTGTTCCGCACCGGATGCCCGATCGGGATCCTGTCCTCACCCGGGCGGCACCGCCACAGGCTCACGTCGATCGCCGCCTCCGTCGGCCCGTACAGGTTGTGCAGTTCCGCGCCCGGTAATCGGTCGAAGAACCGCGCGGCCACGTGCGGGGCCAGCTCCTCGCCGCTGCACACCACCCGCCGCAGCGACGACCCGCACGCCTCGACGCCCTCCTCCTCCAGGAACGCCGCCAGCATCGAGGGCACGAAGTGCGTCGTCGTCACCCCCCGGTGCACGATCAGGTCACGCAGGTACGCCGCGTCCCGGTGCCCGCCGGGACGGGCCAGCACCAGCCGCGCGCCGGTCACCAGCGGCCAGAAGAACTCCCACACCGACACGTCGAACCCCGCCGGGGTCTTCTGCAGCACCACGTCGTCACCGGTCAGCCGGTAGACCTCCTGCATCCAGCCCAGCCGGTTGCGGATGCCCGCGTGCGAGTTGGGCACCCCCTTGGGCCGTCCCGTCGACCCCGAGGTGTAGATCATGTACGCCGCGTCCGCCGAGGTCGCCGAGGGCTCCACCGGCGTGCCGGGCCCGTCCAGCGGATCGTCCAGCACCACCGTCACCACCCGGCCGGCCCCCGCGCCGTTCCCCGTGCTCGTGCCGCTGTCCGTGCCGTTCCCCGCGCCGCCCGTGCTCGTGCCGTTCTGCGGGCCCGTGCCGGCCGCCGTGCCGTCCCGCAGTCCGGGAAGCGTCTCCAGCACCGCCCGCTGCGCCAGCAGCACCGGAACGTCCGCGTCGGCCAGCATGAACGCCAGCCGCTCCGGCGGGTAGTCCGGGTCCAGCGGCACGTACGCCCCGCCCGCCTTGACCACGCCCAGCAGCGCCACCACCAGCTCGACCGACCGCTCGGCGCACACCGCCACCAGCGAGCCGCGCCGCACCCCCAGCTCCCGCAGCCGGTGCGCCAGCCGGTTGGCCCGCGTCTCCAGCCCCGCGTACGTCAGGCGCTCGCCCTCGAACTCCACCGCCACCGCCCCGGGCGTCCGCGCCACCTGCGCCTCGAACATCCCGCCCAGCGTCGCCCCGTCCCGGTACGGCTCACCCGGGCCTGCCGCGCACGCCAGCACCCGCTCGCGCTCGGTGGCCGACAGCAGCTCCAGCTCCGAGATCCGCGCCCCGGGGGCGGCCACCGCCGCCTCCAGCAGCGTCCCCAGCTGCGCGACCATCCCCTCCACCGTGGCCGCGTCGAACAGGTCGCGGTTGTAGACGAACAGACCGCCCATCCCGCCCGGCTGCTCGGTCAGGAACAGCTCCAGGTCGAAGCGCGTCGCCCTGGCCTCGAACTCGAACGGCTCCACCTCCAGCCCCGGCCAGCGCGTCCCCTTCCTGCTGCCGTAGCTCTGCAGCGCGAAGACCGTCTGGAACACCGGCGAGCGGCTCACGTCCCGCTCCACGCCCAGCTCCCCGACCAGCTGCTCGAACGGCAGCTCCTGGTGCTCGTACGCCTCCAGGGTGGTCCGCCTGACCCGCGCCAGCAGCTGTGAGAACGTCGGGTCCCCCGACAGGTCGGCCCGCATGGCCAGCACGTTCACGAACATGCCGATCACGCTCTCCAGCTCCTTGCGGGGCCGCCCGCCCACCGGGGAGCCGACCGCGAAGTCCTCCTGGCGCGCGTAGCGGCCCAGCAGCACCTGGTAGGCCGCGAGCAGCACCATGTACAGCGTCGCGTCGGACTCCCGTGCCAGCCGCGCCAGCCGTTCCGTCAGCCCGGCGCTCAGCGAGAAACCCTTCGAGGCGCCCGCGAACGTCTGCTCGCCACGCCGCCGCCCGTCCAGCGGAAGCTCCAGCGGCGCCACCCCGGCCAGCCGCGACCGCCAGTACGACAGGCTCGCCTCCGAGGCCGGCCGCTCCCGCTGCCAGAGCGCGTAGTCGCCGTACTGCAGGGCGGGCCCGTCCGGTTCCGCCCCCGCGTAGCAGGCTCCCAGCTCCTCGGCCAGGATGTCGGCGGACCAGCCGTCACCGCAGATGTGGTGCAGGGCCACCAGCAGCACGTGCTCCTCGGCACCCCCCTCGGCACCGTCTGCGTCCCCGGCGTCCCCGGCGTCCCCGGCGTCCCCGGCGTCCGCCGCGCCGTCTGCGTCCCCGATGTCCCCGGTGCCGCCCTCGCCCACCCGTACCAGCAGCACCCGCAGCAGCGGCCCCCGCGCCAGGTCGAACGGTATCGCCGCCGCGTCGCTCACCAGGCGCAGCGCCGTCGTCACGTCGGCCGCCCGGGCCCGCTCCAGCGGGACCTCCACCCGCTCCTGGACCACCGCCGACGGGCGCCCGTCCTCGTCGGAAGGGAAGAGGGTCCGCAGGCTCTCGTGCCGGGCGACCACCCTCGCGACCGCCCGCTCCAGCGCCGCGACGTCCAGCCGGCCCCTCAGCCGCAGCGTCATCGGGATCGTGTACGCGGCGGTGCCCGGGGCGAACCGGTCCATGAACCACAGCCGCTCCTGCCCGAACGAGAGCGGTGCCGCCCGGCCCGGTTCCCGGCGGGGAATCGTGAACGCCGGATCGGGCGCGCGGCGGCGCAACCGTTTCTCCAGTAGTGCTCGCTTGGCCTCGGAAAGCTGGGCGGTGCTCGGGGACGGGCCAGGCGAGGACGTCACACGGATCTCACTTTCCGCAGGAAACGGGCATGCTCCGCGGACATGGGGCGCCGGATCACTACACGAACGCTTCCCTTTCCGTGGAAACAATGACATTCATGCATATCCGTCGAACCGAGTCGAGATCAACCGTAATCAAGATTAAAGACAGGGTTCGTTCATCGCGCGTTCCCGGGACGTTCCGTAACTCCCGCCCGCCCCATGCGTGTCCCCTATGGGCGCGGACCGGATCCCTCGTACTCCCATGTCCGTAATGCCACCGGCCGTCCCTTCTCCTCGGTGGGCACCGGCGGGGCGTCCGTCAGGCGGTACCCGGCCGCGCGGGCCACCGCCACGCTCGCGGTGTTGCCGTCCTCGATCTCCAGCAGCAGCCGCGCCACCCCGACCGTCTCGCGGGCGAACTCCGTCATCAGCCGGACCGCCGCCGACGCCAGCCCGCGCCCGCGCCAGGCGGCCCCCAGGCTGTAGCCGATCTCGGCCACGTCCAGGCCCAGCCCGCTCAGCATCAGCAGCACCTCGCCGGCGGGCTCGCCCCCGTCGACGGTGATCGCCAGCTGCACGCGTTCCCCGGCCGCCCGCCGCTGCCGGGACCGCTCCAGGTAGGTCCGTGCCGCCTGCGGGTCGAACGGCGAGACCAGCGGCGTCCAGTAGGCCACCTCGGGATCGTCGAACAGCCTCACCATCGCGTCGAGGTCGTCGTCGTCCCACTCGCGCAGCACCACCCCGTGCCCGCTCAGCCTCACCCGCTCCGGAAGGCGCGTCCGGCTCCGGTACGGGTCCTGCCCGTCCTCCGGCGTGCGTCCGTCCCGCTCCTCCCGGCCGTCCTCGACGACCTCCACGCAGCCACCTCCCGTTACGGCGCCTTCCGGGGACCCCCGGCCCTGCTGGCAACCTACTCGCCGCGGGGCCGTCGCCGCCGTCCCCGCCCGCGCGAGGGCCGGTGCCGTTCATCTCCGGGAACGACAAAACCGCCCGGCTGGGAAGCCGGGCGGTCGACATGTGCCCCGGGTGGGACTCGAACCCACACTGTACGGGTTTTGAATCCGCTCCCTCATGCCAATTGGGGTACCGGGGCAGGAATTCGAACGTGTCCGAATTTATCCAAAACGCTTGCCGTGCAGCCTAGCCGATGACGATCCCTTGACCGGTACCGGCGTGGTCCCAATCTAGCGGACGTCGGTACTCTCTTGCTCGTGAGTACGCAGCGGCGAGTGGTGATCGCGGAAGACGAGGCTCTGATCCGCCTCGACCTCAAGGAGATGCTGGAGGAGGAGGGGTATGCGGTCGTCGCGGAGGCCGGTGACGGGGAGTCGGCGGTCACGCTGGCGCTGGAGCACCGGCCGGATCTGGTGATCCTGGATGTGAAGATGCCCATCCTGGACGGGATCTCCGCGGCCGAGCGGATCGTGTCGCAGCGGGTCGCCCCCTGCCTGATCCTCACCGCCTTCTCGCAGCGCGACCTGGTCGAGCGGGCCAGGGACGCCGGCGCGATGGCGTACCTGGTGAAGCCGTTCACCAAGTCCGACCTGGTGCCGGCGATCGAGATGGCGGTCAGCAGGCACCAGGAGATGGCCGCGCTGGAGCGCGAGGTGGGGACCCTCTCCGAGCGCCTGGAGACGCGCAAGCTGGTCGAGCGGGCCAAGGGCCTGCTGATGGAGCGGCACGGCTGGAGCGAGCCGCAGGCCTTCCGGTGGATCCAGAAGGCCTCGATGGACCGCCGGCTGAGCATGAAGCAGGTGGCGCAGATCGTGGTATCGGACGCCGGCACGGGCGCAGCGCCCGCGGGGGAGACCGGGCAGGACGCGGGGAGCGGATCCGGCGCGGCGGGGGCCGGACCGGCCCCGGCGGGAGGGGCCGGCACGGCGGGAGGAGGGTCCGGCACGGCGGCCGGACCGGGGACGGCGGCGGGCGGGCCGGGCGCGGCCGTGCCGGGGGGCGCGGGGCCCGGTGCGGGGTCCCCGGACGCCTGACCGAGCTTTTCGGTCTTTCCGGCCCTTTTCGGTTGGGGTGGGCGAGAGCGGCCGTGACGTGCCCGGAGAGGCCGTCGGGGGACGCGCGTGACGCGGTACCGGGGGTGTGACATGGGGTTCCCGGTGCTCAAGGTGATCTCCAGGTGGCCGTAAGGTTGCCAGTGACCACGGCTTTTGCATCTGATAGCCGAAAAGGATCGGTGCTGTAACGAAGCGGTAACGGCGGGCCGTACTGTATCGACCCGTGACATCCGCTGGTTGTACTAACCGACACAACCCCTGGCCACCCGCCAGGGAGGGCATCTGTGAACCCGGGCCCGACGAAGGGCCGGGCGAAAGGAAGGCAACCTTGCGGCCTAAGACTGCACGCCTCGGTGGAGTGCTTGCCGCCAGTGTGGCGCTCACCCTCGGTCTCGCTGCCTGCGGTGGGAGTGACAGTGGTGCGGGGACCACGCCGGCCGAGGGCGGCTCCAGTGCTGCCGCCCCTGGTACCGTCAAGATCGGCTTCATGGGTGACCTGACCGGTGCCAACGCCGGTATCGTCATTCCCCCGCGGAACGGCGCGAAGCTCGCCATTGACGAGTACAACAAGACCAACCCGGCCACGAAGATCGAGCTGGTCGAGTACGACAGCCAGGGAGACCCCTCCAAGGCCGTCGCCCTGGCCCAGCAGGCCATCAAGACCGACAAGATCGTCGCGATGGTCGGCCCCGCCTTCTCCGGTGAGTCCGCCCAGGTGGCGCCGGTGCTGGAAGAGGCGAAGCTGCCGAGCATCTCGCCCTCGGCCACCAACGCCGCTCTGTCGACGAACGGCTGGAAGTTCTGGCACCGGGTGCTGCCGAGCGACAGCATCCAGGGCCCCGGCATCGGCGAGTTCATCGCCGCCGGCGTCGCCGCGAAGAACGTCTTCGTCATCGACGACAAGTCCGAGTACGGCAAGCCCCTGGCCGACGCGGTCCGCAAGACCCTCGGCGAGAAGGGCGTGAAGGTCACCAACGACTCGCTCGACCCGGCCGAGAGCGACTTCTCCTCGGTCGTCAACAAGGTCGCGGCGGCCAAGCCCGACGCGGTCTTCTTCGGCGGCTACTACGCCGCGGGCGGCAACCTGCTCAAGCAGCTCCGCGACAAGGGCGTCAAGGACACCAGGTTCCTCTCCGGCGACGGCTCGCTGGACAAGGGCCTGATCGACGGCGCCGGTGCCGCGAACGCCGAGGGCGCCCTGGTCGGCTGCCCGTGCTACATCGCCACCCCCGACGTGACCGACGAGAAGGTCAAGTCCTTCGCCGAGGCCTACAAGGCCGCCTACAGCGCCGACCCGGCGATCTACGCGGCCGAGGGCTACGACGCGGGCACGGTCTACGTCAACGCGGTCAAGGCCGGTGCGGTCACCCCCGAGAAGATCAACGAGTTCATCGCCACGGTGGACTTCAGCGGGGTTTCCAAGCAGGTCAAGTTCGAGGCCAACGGTGAGGTCTCGGCCAAGGACATCTACATCTACCAGGTCAAGGACGGCGTCATCGGCCTTCTGGGCAAGTCCGCCGAGGCCAAGGTGGGGTAGTCCGACGCGCTAAGAAGAGTAGGTAGTCGACGCGCCGGGAGCGGGAACGCCGCGTGCGTTCCCGCTCCCGTCGTACTTTCGGCAGGATCCACGAGGTCCTGCAGGAGGTGTCGTCCTACCCGGACAGTGCAGGCGACCCCCGCTAGAAGTGGTAACCCTAGTGCTCAATGACTTCATCAATCAGTTCTGGCCGGCGACGATCGACGGCCTGGCCTTCGGCTCGATCTATGCCCTGATCGCGCTCGGCTACACCATGGTGTACGGCGTGCTCAGGTTGATCAACTTCGCGCACTCCGAAGTTTTCATGATCGGCACCTTCGGCGCGATGTTCGTGCCGTTCGTGTTCGGCATCAACTCGCCACTGACCGGCATCGCGCTGGTCGGCCTGATCGTGGCGATGATCCTGGCCGGCATGCTCGCCTCGGCGGGCACCGCGATCGCCCTGGAGCGCATCGCCTACCGGCCGCTGCGCAAGCGCGGCGCGTCCCGGCTGGCGGCGCTGATCTCCGCGATCGGTGCCTCGATCTTCCTCCAGGAGCTCTTCGCGCTCCTGGTGATCCCCAGCGTGTTCAACCGTCCCGAGCAGGGCCGGATCCAGATGGGCCTGCCCCGCATCATGGAGCGGAGCGAGCTGTTCTCGGTCTTCGGCTACCCGGTCCGGGTGGACCAGGTGTTCGTCATCGTGGCCGCGATCGGCATGATGATCGCGCTGGACGCCCTGGTGAACCGGACGAAGATCGGCCGAGGCATCCGCGCCACCGCGCAGAACCCCGAGGCCGCCGTCCTGATGGGCGTGGACATCAACAGGATCGTCCGGATGACCTTCCTCGTGGGTGGCGCCATGGCCGGTGTGGCGGGCGCGCTCTACCTGATCTCGTACGAGAACACGAACTACTACATCGGATTCCTCTTCGGTATCAAGGCGTTCACCGCGGCGGTCCTGGGTGGCATCGGCAACCTGCGGGGAGCCCTGGTCGGTGGAATCACCCTCGGGCTGGTGGAGAACTACGGGGCGATCTTCTTCGGCTCCGACTGGAAGCATGTGATCTCCTTCAGCATCCTCGTCTTGGTCCTGATGTTCCGCCCCACCGGAATCCTCGGTGAATCACTCCAGCAGGCGCGCGCATGAACCAGAAGAAACTCCCGACGGGCCTCCGCAGCGGTCTCGGCACCTTCGGTGACACCATGCACGAACGCTGGCTGAAGACGCCCGGCTGGCAACGTTGGATCCTGTACGTGGCTCTGATCATCGGGGCGCTGCTGCTGCCCTCGGAGAGCCTCGCACCCGTCATGTCGCCCTACACCGACTGGGCGAGCATCCTGTTCTTCCCGATCGGGACGTACGTCGTCCTGGCGATCGGCCTGAACGTGGTGGTCGGCCAGGCCGGCCTGCTCGACCTGGGCTTCGTCGCGTTCTACGCGGTCGGCGGCTACGCCATGGCGCTGATCGGCACCCGGCTGGGATGGAACTTCTGGATCATCCTGCTGGTCGGCATCGGCATCTGTGCCCTGTCGGGCATCACGCTGGGCGCCCCGACGCTGCGGCTGCGCGGTGACTACCTGGCCATCGTCACGCTGGGCTTCGGTGAGATCATCCGCATCACGGCCCGCAACACCGACGAGATCGGCGGCCCGAACGGCGTCCGCGGCATCCCGCACCCGCCGAGCGTCGAGGACTTCCAGCTGTTCGGGATCAACTTCTCCGAGGTGTTCGGGGTCGATCCCTTCAAGTACGGGGTGCTGGACCCTCGGCCCTACTACTACCTGCTGGTCGCGCTGGCAGTCATCGTGATCATCCTGGTGAAGCGGTGGGAGAAGAGCCGGGTCGGGCGCGCCTGGGCGGCGATCCGCGAGGACGAGGACGCGGCCGAGGTCATGGGCGTGCCGACGTTCCGCTTCAAGATGCTCGCCTTCGCCATCGGCGCCTCCATCGGCGGCGCGATGGGCGTGCTCTGGGCGGCCAAGGCCATCTCGATCAACCCGAACGACTTCCAGTTCCTGCTCTCGGCGACGATCCTGGCCGCGGTGGTCATGGGCGGCGCCGGGAACCTGCCCGGTGTCATGCTGGGCGCGTTCGTGGTGGCCTGGCTGCCCGAGCGCTTCCGAGGTCTGCAGGAGTACCGCATGCTGATCTTCGGTGCGGTGCTGGTGGCCCTGATGATCTTCCGTCCGGAGGGTCTGCTCCCGTCGCGCCAGCGCAAGGCGGAGCTGAAAGAGGGGACGGGCGGGATGGGTACGCTCGGAGCCGAGGTTCCCGGGCCCGAGTCGCACGGTGAGGAGGTGGCTTCCAAATGAGCGCCGACGTCAACCCCGGCGGTACGACCGCAGAGCCGACCGGGACGGAATCGTCCCCGTCGCCGGTGCGTCCCGGCCGCGACATGCTGGAGCTGAAGAGCCTCGTCATGCGGTTCGGCGGCGTCACGGCGCTGCGCGACGTGAACCTGACCATCAAGGAAGGCGAGATCTTCGCCCTGATCGGCCCGAACGGCGCGGGCAAGACCACGGTCTTCAACGTGGTGACCGGCGTCTACCAGCCGACCGAGGGCGAGGTCCGCTTCCTGGGTGAGCGGATCAGCGGCGTCAAGCGCTTCAAGATCACAAAGCGCGGCATCGCCCGGACGTTCCAGAACATCCGGCTGTTCCACAACATGACGGCCATCGAGAACGTCATGGTGGGCGCGGACGCGCACCACAGGGCCGGCATGGTCAGCGTGGCGCTGGGGCTTCCCTGGCACCGCAAGGCCGAGCGGGACGGGCACAGGCTGGCGATGGAACTGCTCGACTTCGTGGGCATCTCGCACCGCGCGGACGAGCACGCCAAGAACCTGCCCTACGGTGACCAGCGCCGTCTGGAGATCGCCAGGGCGCTGGCGACGAACCCGAAGCTGCTGCTGCTGGACGAGCCCGCCGCCGGTATGAACCCGGCGGAGAAGGTGGCCCTGCAGCAGCTGATCCGGGACATCCGCGACGCCGGCCGGACGATTCTGATCATCGAGCACGACATGAGCCTCATCATGGGCATCAGCGACCGCATCGCGGTGCTGGACTTCGGCCAGAAGATCGCCGATGGCCTGCCGGACGAGGTGCGGACCGACCCCCGGGTCGTCGAGGCGTATTTGGGAGCTCCCGCCGATGCTTCTTGAGGTCAAGGACATCCATGTCCACTACGGCAAGATCGAGGCGCTCAAGGGCATCTCGGTCGAGGTGAACGAGGGCGAGATCGTCACGCTCATCGGGGCGAACGGGGCCGGCAAGACCACGACCCTGAAGACGATCTCGGGCCTGCGCGGTCTCACCTCGGGAAGCGTCATCTTCGACGGCAAGGACATCAGCAAGATGCCCGGCCACAAGCGGGTCATCGCGGGTCTGGGGCAGGCGCCCGAGGGCCGGGGCGTGTTCCCCGGCATGACGGTGTACGACAACCTGCTCATGGGCGCCTACACGCGCTCGGGCGACCTGTCGGCGGACCTGGCCGAGGTGTTCGAGCTCTTCCCCCGCCTGGCGGAGCGCAGGACGCAGATGGGCGGCACGATGTCCGGAGGCGAGCAGCAGATGCTCGCCATCGGCCGCGCGCTGATGGCCAAGCCCAAGGTGCTGCTGCTGGACGAGCCGTCGATGGGCCTGGCCCCGCTGATGGTCCAGCAGATCTTCTCGATCATCGAGGAGATCAACCGCCGTGGCACCACGGTGCTGCTGGTGGAGCAGAACGCCCAGCAGGCGCTGAAGCTGGCCCACCGCGCCTACGTCCTGGAGACGGGCTCGGTGGTCAAGAGCGCGGACGCGGACGTGCTGCTCAACGACCCCGCCGTGCAGGCCGCCTACCTGGGCGGCGGCGTGTCGGCCGACCCCGCCGGGGAGACGGCCGCTCCCACGGCCGCTCCCACCGGCGGGACGGGTGCCACACCGGCTCCCGCCCCGGCTCCCGCGCCCGCTCCGGGTGAGCGGGACGTCCCGGGGGAGCGGAGCTGATCCGCGCCACGGCCCCCTCGGTGTGACGGGGGCGGGCCCGCCGTCCGGCGGCCCGCCCTGCCGGGCCCGTCCCACGGCGGGCCCGGGCCCGGGTCCGGTTTCCGGGCGGGGGCGGAGATCGGCCCGGCGGGACGGGGGCTCAGGGCAACGCCACCTGCGCCCCGTCGGTGCCGCCGGTCACCCCCAGCGGCGGGTCGCCGAACAGCCGGATCGCCGAGACCTTCGCCTCCTCGGGGATGTCGTACCAGAGATCCATCTCCACCCTGACCTGGGCGCCGAGCGAGAGCGTTTCGGGCTGGCGCTTGATGGCCTGCGCGAACTTGTTCGGCGCGTGGGAGGTGCCGTCGGCGGCGACGAGCCTCTGCAGCCTGGCGTCGAAGTGCGCGGTGGTGCGGGCGAGGTTCTCCACCACGACCCGTACGACCACGTACTGGCCCTTGGCCCGCCACTCGGCGTGGCTGCCGAAGAAGCCGTCGAGGCCCTTCTGCAGGCCGATCACCTGGAACCGGGTCTCGCCGTCGGTCACCGGGGCGGCCCTGACCGGGATCTCACCGGGCCGTACCGGCCGGGGCGGGAGCTCGTAGGTCGGGGTGGGGGAGGGGACGGCCCTGGGGACCGCGGATTTCCCCGGATCCGTCCCGGTGCAGCCGGCCACCACGGCGGCGGCGAGAACCGCACCGGTCAACGCGATTAGGGGGTTGCGCACACCGGGCAACGTAACCGAGATGAGTCCCGAAGTTCAACGGCTCGCCCGCGTGGCATCGACGATCCGGCAGATGCCCCGCCGTCGGGGTGCCGAGGGGGCAGGGTATTGAATCCGGGGGCTCCGACTGCAGTTGTTGTCCGAATTGTGTCGTAGTGGTGATCTGCATGGTTATGCAGGTGATGCAGCATCACCTGCACTGAGGTATCCATACAAGACGTGACATTGACCGTAAGGAGGCCTTCGTGGGCCTGAGTTTTGTATCCCGACGCGCACTCTCGGTAGGCGCCATGGTCGTCGCCGGTGCGCTCGGCCTGTCGGCCTGCGGGAGTGGCGAGACCACCACCGCGAGCCCGGGCGGCGGTGCCTCGGCCAGCGCCCCGGCGGCCGCCTCCGGCGCGAAGGTGATCACTCCCGGCAAGCTGACCACCTGCACCAACCTGCCCTACGAGCCCTTCCAGTTCAAGGAGGGGAACAAGGTCGTCGGTTTCGACGTCGACATCGTCGACCTGGCGGCCAAGAAGCTCGGCCTGACGCAGGAGATCGTCGACATCGACTTCGCCATCATCAAGAGCGGCGCGGCGATGGCCGCCGGCAAGTGCGACGTGGCCGCCGCCGGTATGACGATCACCGACGAGCGCAAGGCCAACATCGATTTCTCCGAGCCCTACTTCGACGCCACGCAGGCCCTGCTGGCCAAGAAGGGCGCCGGCGTGAAGACCCTGGACGAGGTCAAGGCCAAGGGCCTCAAGCTCGGCGCCCAGGCCTCCACCACCGGCCTGGACTACGTCAAGGAGAAGGGCCTCAACCCCAAGGAGTTCGCCGACTCTCCCAAGGAGCTGCTCGGCCTGCAGTCCGGCCAGGTCGACGTGATCGTCCAGGACCTCCCGGTCGTCCTGACCTGGCTGAAGAAGCCCGAGATCGCCGAGAAGTTCGAGCTGATCGCCAGCCTTGACACCGGTGAGCAGTACGGCATCGGCCTCAAGAAGGGCGCCGACCCGGTCCTGCTCAAGGCGATCAACGACTCCATCGCCGCCGCCAAGTCCGACGGCACCTACGAGCAGATCTTCGTCAAGTGGTTCGGTAAGAAGCCCGGCGAGCTCGGTTAATCGATGACCGACCAGTCAACGACGACGGAGCCCGCTCCCGGCGGTGGCGCCCCCACCCGGAGCGGGCTCAGCCCTCGCAAGAGGCAGCAGATCAGCCGGGCCTTCCAGTACGTGGTGCTGGTGGCGGTGGCCGTCTTTCTCGTCCTGCGCATCGAGTGGGCCAAGCTCGGTGAGAACTTCACCAAGCTCGACGTCGCCGCCGAGACGCTGCCGGACCTGTTCACGGTCGCGCTGAAGAACACGATCATCTACTCGGTCGGTGGCTTCTTCTTCGCCTTCCTGCTCGGCCTGCTGTTCGCGCTGATGCGGATGTCGTCGGTGCGGCCCTACCGGTGGATCGCGGTCACCTACATCGAGATCTTCCGAGGGCTGCCCGCCCTGCTGATCTTCCTGCTCATCCTGTTCCTGCCGCTGGCGCTGTCCGGCTTCGAGGTGCCCGGCGGTACCTACGGCCAGGGCATCCTGGGCCTGACCATCGTCGGCTCCGCCTACATGGCCGAGACGCTGCGCGCCGGGCTCCAGGCGGTGCCCAAGGGGCAGATGGAGGCGGCCCGCTCGCTGGGCATGTCCTACAGCCGGGCCATGATCAGCATCGTCATCCCGCAGGCCGTGCGCATCGTCATCCCGCCGACGACCAACCAGTTCGTGTCCCTGCTCAAGGACTCCTCGCTGGTGCTGTTCCTGGGGGTCTCCGGCGAGTACGTCGAGCTGACGAAGTTCGGCAACGACACGGCCTCCACCTTTGCCAACGCCACGCCCATCCTGGTCGTGGGAGTGACGTATCTCCTGGTCACCATCCCGCTCGGGTACCTCGCGTCCCGGCTGGAGAAGCGCCAGGCGAGGGGACGGTGACTCCAGTGACTCCGGTGACTCCGGCGATCTCGGCGAACCACGCGGTCGAGATCCGCGACCTGCACAAGAGCTTCGGGAAGCTGGAGGTCCTCAAGGGCATCGACTTCGCGGTCGACCCCGGCCAGGTGGTCTGCGTCATCGGCCCCTCGGGCTCGGGCAAGTCCACCCTGCTGCGGTGCGTGAACCTGCTGGAGGAGCCCACCGCGGGCAGGGTGGTCGTCAACGGCGTGGAGCTGACCCACCGCGACGTCGACATCGACGCGGCCCGGCGCGGTGTCGGGATGGTCTTCCAGCAGTTCAACCTGTTCCCGCACATGACCGCGCTGCAGAACGTGATGATCGCGCAGCGCCGGGTCCTGAAGCGGAGCGCGGCCGAGGCCGAGCGGATCGCCAGGGAGAACCTGGAGAAGGTCGGCATCGGCGAGAAGTGGAGCTCCTACCCGGCCCAGCTCTCCGGCGGGCAGCAGCAGCGGGTGGCCATCGCCAGGGCCCTGGCGATGAGCCCGGCGCTGATGCTCTTCGACGAGCCCACCTCGGCGCTCGACCCCGAGCTGGTCGGCGACGTGCTCACGGTCATGCGCAAGCTCGCCGAGGAGGGGATGACCATGCTGGTGGTCACCCACGAGATGGCGTTCGCCCGCGACGTGGCCGACCGGGTCGTGTTCATGGACGGTGGCGTGATCGTGGAGGACGGCACCCCCGAGCAGGTGATCGGCGCCCCGCGCAACGAGCGCACGCAGACCTTCCTGCGCCGCGTGCTCGACCCGACGCACACCGACGTCTGAGCCTCCGGGCCGCACCGTCCGGGAATCTCGGTCCCCCGGCCCCTGAGGGCCGTCAGGGGCCACCCGGGCCATGGTCCGACCCGGCCCGTCCACCGGTCCGCGCCCGTCCGGCGCGGACCGGTGGACGGAAGGGGCCGGATGGATCCCGGCCGCCCCACGGACCCGGCGAGCCCGGGGGAGACCTTTGGCGCCATACGGAGCTTCCCCGACCCCGTACGTTTTCTACTCGGTCCCCCACGGACATCACCGTCACCCACCGTAGCGGACCGGTTGCTCCACGAGGGCAAAAAGGCGGTCCGAATATGATCGAGTACGAGATGTGATCAGACGTCCGCCGGGCACCTGCGGGTCATGACCGGAAGGCGTCGGCCGGGACCCGGGACGGGGCTCGAGAGGGGCCCGGGACGGAGCCGGCCGCCTCAGGTGTCGCGGAGCATGCACGTCAGGCGCGAGCTGCACACCCTGCGGCCCCGGTCGTCGGTGATCTCGATCTCGTACGTGGCCAGCGTCCGGCCGCCGTGCACCCGGGTGGCGACCCCGGTGACCAGGCCCGAGGTGGCCGAACGGTGGTGGGTGGCGCTGATCTCGACGCCCACCGCGATGCGGCCGGGCCCGGCGTGCAGCGCCGCGCCGGTCGAGCCCAGGGTCTCGGCCAGCACGCAGGAGGCGCCGCCGTGCAGCAGGCCGTAGGGCTGGATGTTGCCCTCGACGGGCATCGTGCCGACCACCCGCTCGGGGGAGGCCTCGGTGATCTCGATGCCCATCCGGTCCACGAGCGTGTTCCGGTGCATGACGCCCACCTGTTCCTGGAGGGACCGCGCGGACTCGTCGGGGTCTGTCATGGTCAAGGGGGCGTCTCCTGTCGAGCGAGGCCAGGCGTTCTGTCGTAGGAGGAGACTAGGCTTTCGCTGTGCCGAAGAGCGAAGCGACCCCCACTCGTCCGTGTCTCCTGCTGCTGGACGGTCATTCACTGGCCTACAGGGCTTTCTACGCCCTCCCCGAGGAGAACTTCTCCACCTCCACGGGCCAGACGACCAACGCCGTCTACGGGTTCACCTCGATGCTGGTCAACGTGCTCAGGGACGAGCGGCCCACCCACGTGGCGGTCTGCTTCGACCGCTCCGAGCCCACGTTCCGCCACGAGGAGTACGCCGACTACAAGGCCGGCCGGAGCGCGACCCCCGACAGCTTCCGCAGCCAGATGAGCCTGATCCACGAGATGCTCGACGCGCTGGCCGTGCCGCACCTGTCGCTGGCCGGGTACGAGGCCGACGACCTGATCGCGACCCTGGCCACCCGCGCCTCCGCGCAGGGCATGAGCGTGCTGATCGTCACCGGCGACCGCGACGCGCTGCAGCTCGTGGACGAGCACGTCACCGTGCTGATGACCCGCGTCGGCATCAGCAACATGACCCGCTTCACCCCCGAGGCGGTCCTGGAGAAGTACGAGCTGACCCCCGCGCAGTATCCCGACTTCGCCGCCATCCGTGGCGACTCCAGCGACAACCTCAAGAACATCCCCGGCGTGGGCGAGAAGACCGCGGCCAAGTGGATCCGCGAGTTCGGCTCGCTGGAGGCCCTGGTCGACCGGATCGACGAGGTCAAGGGCAAGGTCGGCGACAAGCTCCGCGACCACCTCGACCAGGTCCTGATGAACCGGCGCCTGACCCAGCTCATCCGCGACGTCCCGGTGGACCGCGACGTCACCGACCTGGCGCTCGGCAGGCCGCACCGCGAGGAGATCGACAAGATCCTCGACACGCTGGAGTTCCGCGGCGAGATCCGCGACCGGGTGCTCAAGACGATCGCCTCGCCCCAGGGCGGCGCCGGGGCCGAGGCCGAGGACGGCTTCGCGGTCGAGGCCGTCACCCTGGGCCCCGACGAGGTCGGCCCCTGGCTGCGTGCCCTGCCCGCAGGCCGCGCCGGCCTGGCCTTCAGGGGCGCCTACGGCAGCGGCACCGGCCGCGTCGACGGAATCGCCATCGCGGCGGCCGGGACGCGTGCCGGGGACGCGGCCGGCGACGGGGCGGAGAAGGCGTCCGGCGGGCGGGCGGCGTTCGTCGACCCGGCCACGCTGACCGAGGCGGACGAGGCGGCCCTGCGCGAGTGGCTGGCCGACCCCTCGATCCCCAAGGCCGTGCACGACGCCAAGGGGCCGATGCTCGCCCTGTGGGCCCAGGGCATGGAGCTGTGCGGCCTCAACTGCGACACCGCCCTGGCGGCCTACCTGGCCACGCCGGGGCAGCGCTCGTTCCCGCTGGAGGACCTGGTCCGCGTCTACCTTCGGCGCGAGCTGCGCAGCGAGACCGACAACGGCGGCCAGGCCAGCCTCTTCGACGACACCGACGCCGACGGCGCCCGGGAGCTGGCCCTGCGGGCGCTGGCGGTCGGCGAGCTGGCCGACGCGCTGGAGGCGTTCCTGGAGCCGCTGGGCGCCATCCACCTGCTGCGCGACGTGGAGCTCCCGCTCGTCACCGTCCTGGCCGAGCTGGAGCGGGCCGGCATCGCCGCCGACCGCGACCACCTCGAGGCGCTGGAGGCCGAGTTCGGCGCCGCGGTCAAGCAGGCCGTCGAGGCCGCGCACGCCTCCATGGGCGGCGAGCAGTTCAACCTGGGCTCGCCCAAGCAGCTCCAGGACATCCTGTTCGTGCGGCTCAACCTGCCCAAGACCAAGAAGACCAAGACCGGCTACACCACCGACGCCTCCGCGCTGGCCTGGCTGGCCACCCAGACCGAGCACGAGCTGCCGACGATCATGCTGCGCCACCGCGACCAGGCCAAGCTCAAGGTCACGGTCGAGGGCCTGATCAAGGAGATCGCCGACGACGGCCGCATCCACACCACGTTCAACCAGATCGTGGCGGTCACCGGCCGGCTCAGCTCGGAGAAGCCCAACCTGCAGAACATCCCGATCCGCACCGCCGAGGGCCGCAGGATCCGGCAGGGCTTCACGGTCGGCAAGGGCTTCGAGACCCTGCTGACCGCCGACTACAGCCAGATCGAGCTGCGCATCATGGCCCACCTGTCCGGCGACGAGGCGCTGATCGCCTCCTTCGAGTCCGGCCACGACTTCCACAAGGCCACCGCGGCCCGGGTCTTCGACACCGACCCCGAGAAGGTCACCGGGGAGATGCGGGCCAAGATCAAGGCGATGAACTACGGCCTCGCCTACGGCCTGTCCGACTTCGGGCTCTCGGAACAGCTCGGCATCCCGGTCTCCGAGGCCAGGGCGCTCAAGGAGGAGTACTTCGAGGAGTTCGGCGGCGTCCGCGACTTCCTCAACGCGATCGTCGCCCAGGCCAGGAACGACGGCTACACCGAGACCATCATGGGCCGGCGCCGCTACCTGCCCGACCTCAACAGCGACAACCGCCAGCGCCGCGAGATCGCCGAGCGGATGGCGCTCAACGCGCCCATCCAGGGGTCGGCGGCCGACATCATCAAGATCGCCATGCTGGGTGTGCAGGGCGCGCTCAAGGAGGCCGCCCTCGGCTCCCGGATGCTGCTCCAGGTCCACGACGAGCTCGTGTTCGAGGTGGCCCCCGGCGAGCTGGAGACCCTGCGCGAGCTGGTCACCGACCGGATGAACGCCGCCTACTCCCTGCGGGTCCCGCTGGCCGTCTCGGTGGGCGTCGGGCGCACCTGGGAGGACGCGGGGCACTGACCGCTGTCTTTCCAAGTCCCCGGAGGCCGTCTCCGCGGCCCTCAGACGGTCTCCAGGGCCTCCTGGACGGGGTGACCACCGGGTGGCGCGAGGCCGTTCGCGTGTCCGCTCACGGGCCGTTTCCGGGCTCTCCGCGTGATCGTCCACAGGGTGCCCGCGGCGGCGTCCGAGGGGGCCCGTCCCCTGGTGATTGGCCAGGCCTGTCCGAGTCTGTTCTAGGGTGGTGGCCCAGCCGATAAGCTCGACGGGCACGGGAGTTTTGTGCTGAGTTCAATCCCCCTGACGCGGATCATCATGCTGGCCAACGTGCTGGTCGTCACGATGGCGGTGGTGGTGCTCCTCACGCTCCCCACCCCGCCCGCCCGGCCCGGGGCGTCCGCCTCCGGCGGCCCCACCCGCGGGCCGTCCCAGCCGCCGCAGCCGTCCGCCTCGCCCACGCCGGACCCGAGCCTGCCCTCGGCCGAGCTGCCACCGCCGATCACCGCCTCGCCGGAGTTCGCCCGGCAGGTCAAGGCCAACGAGGCGGGCATGGTCCCGATCCTGATGTACCACCGGATCACCCACAGGCGGCTGGCCTCGATCGACCGTACGCCGGACCAGGTCCGCAAGGAGCTGGAGAGGCTCGCCCGGGACGGCTACGTGCCGGTCACCGCGCGCGAGTTCGCCACCGGCCGGATGGACGTCCCCGCGGGCAAGCACCCGGTCGTGCTCACCTTCGACGACGGCCACCACAGCCACTTCGCGCTCCAGGCGGACGGCACGCCCGCGAGGAACAGTGCGGTCGGCATCATCTACCAGGTCGCCAGGAAGTATCCCGGCTTCCGGCCGGTGGCCACCTTCTGGGTCAACCGGTACCCGTTCGGGCTGCAGGAGCGGCGCGACCAGGAACGGGCCGTGCGCTGGCTCGTCGAGCGGGGCTTCGAGGTGGCCAACCACACCTGGAGCCACCCCTACCTGCCCGGCCTGGGGAAGAAGGAGATCGCCGGGCAGCTCGCCCGGGTCGAGCGGATGCTGAAGAGGCTCGGCGTGCCCCCGTCGGAGACCATGGCGCTGCCGTTCGGGGCGATGCCGCGCAAGCGCGCCACCGTGCAGTCCGGGAAGTGGCAGGGCGTCCCGTACCGCTTCAAGGGGGTCTTCCTGGCCGGGGCCGAGCCGTCGGTCTCGCCGTTCGTCAGGCGCTACGATCACCGCTCCATCCAGCGCATCCAAAGCAACGGTAAAAAGGGCGAATGCCGGAAATGGTGTTCGCAGTACTGGCTGGAGTGGCTGGACAGGCATCCGCGCGAGCGCTACACCGCGGACGGCGACCCGGACCGCATCTCCGTCCCACGCGGGCTTCGGGGTAAGATCAGGAGCGATCGGAAGCAATTGATCAACGCATACTGAGCGAGATCGTCGACCTCGTGACCGGTGGTCGCGTAGTGTCGTCGGATTGACCATACCCGTCTGGTCTCATATGCTGATCGCTGCGCTGTGGGCTCGCGCGTGTCTCGGACGGAGTGGGCTCGCGCTCGATCATGTCGACGTCAATTCTTCGGCTGACGGTAAGAGGCCTGCCGCGCGTTCGCCACATCGACATCTGTCCGCGTTCGGAGCAACTCCACACATGACGAGCAGCACTGAGGCCACCTCGAGCACCCCGCAGGTAGCGGTCAACGACATCGGCTCTGAGGAAGAGTTCCTCGCAGCGATCGACCTGACCATCAAGTACTTCAACGACGGCGACATCGTCGAGGGCACCGTCGTCAAGGTCGATCGAGACGAAGTTTTGCTCGACATCGGCTACAAGACCGAGGGTGTCATCCCCTCGCGCGAGCTCTCGATCAAGCACGATGTCGACCCGGCGGATGTCGTCGAGGTTGGCGAGCACGTCGAGGCCCTGGTCCTCCAGAAGGAGGACAAGGAAGGCCGCCTGATCCTGTCCAAGAAGCGCGCTCAGTACGAGCGGGCCTGGGGCACGATCGAGAAGATCAAGGACGAGGACGGCATCGTCACCGGCACCGTCATCGAGGTCGTCAAGGGTGGTCTCATCCTCGACATCGGCCTGCGAGGCTTCCTGCCGGCGTCCCTGGTCGAGATGCGGCGCGTCCGCGACCTCCAGCCGTACGTGGGCCGCGAGCTCGAAGCCAAGATCATCGAGCTGGACAAGAACCGCAACAACGTGGTCCTGTCCCGCCGTGCCTGGCTCGAGCAGACGCAGTCCGAGGTTCGCCAGACGTTCCTCAACACCCTTCAGAAGGGTCAGGTCCGCAAGGGCGTCGTCTCCTCGATCGTCAACTTCGGTGCGTTCGTCGACCTCGGCGGCGTCGACGGTCTGGTCCACGTCTCCGAGCTCTCCTGGAAGCACATCGACCACCCCTCCGAGGTCGTCGAGGTCGGCCAGGAGGTCACCGTCGAGGTGCTCGACGTCGACATGGAGCGCGAGCGCGTCTCCCTGTCGCTCAAGGCGACGCAGGAAGACCCCTGGCAGCAGTTCGCCCGTACCCACCAGATCGGTCAGGTCGTCCCGGGTCGCGTCACCAAGCTGGTGCCGTTCGGTGCGTTCGTCCGCGTCGAGGAGGGCATCGAGGGCCTGGTGCACATCTCCGAGCTGGCCGAGCGCCACGTCGAGATCCCCGAGCAGGTCGTCCAGGTGGGTGACGAGATCTTCGTGAAGATCATCGACATCGACCTGGAGCGCCGCCGGATCTCGCTGTCGCTCAAGCAGGCGAACGAGGGTGCGATGGGCGCCGACGTCGAGTTCGACCCCACGCTGTACGGCATGGCGGCGACCTACGACGACTCGGGCAACTACATCTACCCCGAGGGTTTCGACTCCGAGACCGGCGAGTGGCTCGAGGGCTTCGACAAGCAGCGCGAGGAGTGGGAGCGGCAGTACGCCGAGGCCCAGACCCGCTTCGAGGCGCACAAGAAGCAGGTCGAGGAGGCCCGCAAGGCCGAGGCCGAGGCGGGCGAGGCTGCCCCCACGTCCTACTCCGGCGAGACCCCGCCGGCCGGTGGTGGCTCCACCGGTGCCGCCAGCAGCGGCTCCTCCGCTCCGGCGGGTGGCGCCCTGGCCTCCGACGAGGCTCTCGCGGCTCTGCGCGAGAAGCTCGCGGGCGGTCAGAACTGATCACGCGGTAGACGTTCCACGGAAGGGCCCCGCTCCGGCGGGGCCCTTTCCGCGTCCCGGCCCTGGTCCGGCTCGGCCCGGTCCCACCGCGCTTGCACCCCGGGCCCGAACCCCGTGGGCTTCTCCGCCCCTGGCCGTTCCCGTGCCCTGGCTCACCCCTCCCTCCCACGGCCCGGCTAAGGTGACGCCGTGACCGTGATCGAGTATGCGAAGCCCGAGGACGCCGGCGAGATCCTGACGGTGCAGCGCGCCGCCTACGTGGGTGAGGCCCAGCTCTACGGTGACCCGTTCATCCCGCCCCTGGTGGAGTCGGCCGACCAGATCCGCCAGGCCGTCGAGACGGCCACCGTGCTCGTCGCCAGGGACGGGAGCAGGATCGTGGGCGCGGTACGCGGCCGGATGTCCGGCACGACCTGCCTCGTCGGCCGCCTGGTGGTAGCCCCGGACCGGCAGGGTGCAGGCATCGGGGGCTCCCTGCTGACCTCCCTGCACACCGAGGCCGCCACGGCCCTCGCCTTCGACCTGTTCACCGGCCACCTGTCCGAGGCCAACCTGCGCCTGTACCGCCGTCAGGGCTACCGGGAGACCGGCAGGGAACGGATGAGCGATCACCTGACGCTGGTGCACATGCGCAGGGAGCCGTGAGAAGGCCTGCTGTCACGCCGCGTGGCCGAAAGGCTTTGAGCAAGTGCTCCCCGGGTCGAGGTCGTCCGGGATCGTGGGGCATGCTCCCGGATGACTGGACCCCACCGAAGGCGTCGGCGAAAGGTTCAGGAGCGTGGCAGCACACCCAGGAGCGCCGAGGTGAAGGAGATCCGCAGAGCGTCACGCAGCTCCAGGTGGAGCACGCCGAGGGCGGGCTCGTCCGCATAGGCGGCGAGGAGGCTGGGCGGCGGCGGGACGTAGGAGGACAGGGCGCCCGCCGAGACGAGGCTCATCAGGCAGAACAGTTGTGCGCCGTCGCCGAGCTCGGGCACGTGGCGGCGCACGAGCTCGGTCATGGCCGCGAGCCTGGTGAGGGAGGAACGCTTGTGCCGCTTGACCACCTCGACCGAGACGTTGTGCTCGAGGACGCCGCCCTGCGCGCCGAAGAGGTCGCACAGCGCCACCCGGCCCGCCAGCGACCGGCTGAGGATCTCGGCCAGCCGGCCCGCTCGCACTTCCGGCGCCGCGTGCCCCTCGATGCCCACGGCCAGCTCGTCCGCCAGCTCGGCGAGCCAGCTTCCCAGAAAGTCGTCCAGCAGTTCGAGCAGCACCGCTTCGCGCGACTCGAAATATCGCAGGACGTTCGACTTGGCCAGGCCCACCCGCCGGCTGAGCTCGTTGAGGCTCACCTCGGCCACGGGCATCTCATCGAGCATCGCCGCCGCCGTGTCCAGGATCGCCCGGCGGCGGATCTCCCGCTGCTCCTCGCTTCGCGCCCGCTGGAATGTCACGTCCTCATCGTATCTTAAAGACCGTCGGTCTTTTGACATCAGACCGCCAGTCTCTTAAGCTCGCTCTCGTAACAGACCGATGGTTTTTTAGGAGTGCGCCATGAGTGGCAACTGGACCGAGCAGCACATCCCCGATCAGCACGGCCGGGTGGCGATCGTGACCGGCGCCAACACCGGGCTGGGCTTCGAGACCGCCCGGATGCTCGCCGCGCGCGGGGCGGCGGTGGTCCTGGCCGTCCGCGACGTCGAGAAGGGCAAGCGTGCGGCCGCCCGCATCGACGGCGACGTCACCGTCCAAGCCCTCGACCTGACCTCCCTGGAGTCGATCCGGTCCGCGGCGGCCGATCTGCGCGCCACCCACCCGCGCATCGACCTTCTGATCAACAACGCCGGTGTGATGTACACCCCGAAGCAGACCACCGCCGACGGCTTCGAGCTGCAGTTCGGCACCAACCACCTCGGCCACTTCGCCCTCACGGGCCTGCTGCTGGACCGGCTCCTGCCCGTCCCCGGCTCCCGCGTCGTCACGGTCAGCAGCACCGGCCACCGCATCCGGGCCGCCATCCACTTCGACGACCTGCAGTGGGAGCGCTCGTACAGCCGCACCGGCGCCTACGGCCAGGCCAAACTCGCCAACCTGATGTTCACGTACGAACTGCAGCGCCGGCTAGCGCCGCACGGCACCACGGTCGCGGTGGCCGCCCATCCCGACGTGTCCAACACCGAACTCACCCGCAACACCCCCGCCGCGCTTCGGGTGCCCGTCACCTGGCTCGCGCCGCTGCTCACCCAGAAGGCCGAGATGGGCGCCCTGCCCACCCTGCGCGCCGCCACCGATCCGGCCGTCATCGGCGGCCAGTACTACGGTCCCGGCAACCGGGGTGAGATCCGGGGATATCCGAAGCTGGTCACCTCCAGCCCTGACTCCCACGACCAGGCCGTTCAGCAGCGCCTGTGGGCCGTCTCCGAGGAGCTCACCGGGGTGACGTTTCCCGTGGGGTGAAGCGGTGACTCCACGGCGGAGGGACTTCCCTGGGGCCGCGACCTCGCACGGGTCGCACGGGTCGGCCCTGCCCAGGCGATCTCGTTGTACGGCGGCAGCGGTTCACTGTCCGGGGGCCGGTTGTGAGACGGCCTTGGACGAGCTCCAGGACATCCGGCGCTGGGACGCTGCCGCTCCCGGCCTACGGCTGAGCGGCGAGTCGGGCGCCACCTTCCGGAAGACCGTGGCCAACGCCTCCGCGACGAAGGGTGGCGGGTCGCAGGCGTGAGCGGACACCGCCGGCAGGCCGCTGGGACGCAGCACCTGCGCCGCCTCGGCCGGGCCCGGTCGTAGCGGTCGGCGTGGCCCCCGAACGACTCCGCCGTCTGCCTGACTTCACGAAGCTCGTCCCGCGGAGGCGCTGGTTGCTCCCGCACCATAATGAGCGTGCGCCCACCATCGTGGGCGGATGCCCACTTCGCAACCTGGGCAGCGGTTCGCGGTGGGCGAAGTACCGGCGAAGGCGCGTTCGCCGGCCGGGAGAGGGTCCCGCCGGAGCCGGAGAAAGCCGACAGGGACGTGAACGCCGTCATCGCCGATGTCGTGCAGAGACGACCGCTGTGAGCTGATGTCCCGCGAAGGCGGACCGTGAGCGTCTCCTGCTCCCGATGGCCTCCTTGCGTGCTCCGGTCATGACACGAGCGGCCATCAGGGCACATGCGAGACCTCATGGGTGAGGCCGCGTGACACACTCCCCTTCGGCCGCGTGCCAAATCCCGCCCTCGGGCCGCCCCTGCCGGTCCCGTCACCTGACGAGCCACGACAGGTGGCCCACGGCCGCCCTGACCCGCATCCCGCGGAAGATCCGGGTCGGAGATTCTGTGGGGTGTCCCTTACCGCGTATGCTGCGGATCATGTTCAAGGTGGGGCTTACCGGCGGCATCGGGTCCGGCAAGAGCGAGGTCTCCAAGCGGCTGGCCGCCCGAGGCGCCATGGTCATCGACGCGGACAAGATCGCCCGCGAGGTGGTGGAGCCGGGGACCCCCGGCCTGGCGCGCGTCGTCGGCGTCTTCGGCACCGGGATCCTCCGCGAGGACGGCTCCCTCGACCGGGAGAGGCTCGGCTCGATCGTCTTCACCGACTCCGAGAAGCTGGCCTCGCTCAACGCCATCGTCCACCCGCTCGTCGGCGCCCGGATCGCCGAGCTCCAGGAACAGGCCCCCACCGGAAGCATCGTGGTCTACGACGTGCCGCTGCTGGCCGAGAACGGCCTCGCGGGCATGTACGAGCTCGTGGTCGTCGTGGACACCCCCGACGACGTCCGCCTCGCCCGCCTGATCGAGTTGCGCGGCATGACCGAGCAGGACGCCAAGGCCAGGATCGCCGCCCAGGCGACCCGCGAGGAACGTCTGAAGATCGCCGACATCGTCGTACGGAACGACGGCACCCTGGAGGAGCTGGAGGCCCGGATGGACGACCTCTGGTCCGACCTCACCGCCCGCGCCACCGCCTGAACCGTCCGTTCTCCGGTCGAACCGCCTGAGCCGTCCGCCTCTCCTCTTCGTGCTTCGAACCGCCCGTACCGTTCTCTCCTGATCTGAACCACCCGCGTCGCCGACGGCTCCCTGACCCGAACGTCGAATCCCGGACCCGTTCGCCCTCCGGTCTGAACCTCGCATCGTTCGCTCCCCGGCCCGGATCGCTCACGCCGGCGGATCCCCGGTTCAGCCGCTCGCCATCCGCTCCCCGAAGGAGTCGCGGCAGGTCAGCCATGCCATCCTGGCCGATGTGCCGCGCAGACCGAGTGCCCTGGACCTCATCCGCCTCGCCCTCCTGGGTCTCGGCCTGCTGTTCGTCGCCACCGGCCTGCTCCCCGCCCGCGAGGCATGGGACCAGATGGAACGGATCGCGCCGATCCTGATCTTCCTCGCCGCGGTGATCGTCATGGCGGAGCTCGTCAAGGAGGCCCAGGTCTTCGACGTGGTCGCGACCCGGCTGGCGGTGCTCGGCCGAGGGAACCACATGGCGCTCTTCCTGATGTGCGTCGCCTTCGCCTCGCTGGTCACCATGTTCCTGAACCTGGACACCACGGTGGTGCTGCTGACGCCCGTCATGCTCGCCCTCGCGGCCCGGACCGGTATCGCCGCGCTGCCACCGGCCATGACCACCCTCTGGCTGGCCAACACCGCCGCCCTGCTCCTGCCGGTCTCGAACCTGACGAACCTGCTGGCCATGGACCGGCTCGGTATGTCCGCCCGCGAGTTCGCCGGACGTCTGTGGTTCCCCCAGCTCGTGTCCATCACGGTCACCGCGGTCCTGCTGTGGGTGTTCTTCTGGCGCCGGGGCCGGCGCGGAACCGGCCGCTACCGACCGCCGGTTGCCGAGGCGGTCGCCGACCCGCTGCTGTTCAGGGCCGCGACCGGAGCGTGCGTGCTGTTCGTCGCCGCGATCCTGCTGGAGGTGCCGATCCAGCTCGCCGCCCTGGCCGGGGCGGCCCTGATGCTCGCCGCCTTCGCCTGGCGCGACCGCTCGAAGCTCACCCTCGCACTGTTCCCCTGGCAACTGCTCGTCTTCGTCGTCGGCCTGTTCCTGGTCGTGCCCACCCTGAGCCGGTACGGCCTGGCCTCGGTGATGAGCTCCCTCGCCGGGACCTCCGGAGGATCGGGAGGCGACGGGGCCTACCGTGTGGCAGCCGTCGGAGCTGTGCTGTCCAACCTGATCAACAACCTGCCCGCCTACACGGTGGTGGAGCACGTCATCCCCACGGGAGAGCGCGACCTGCTGCTCGCCCTGCTCATCGGCACCAACATCGGCCCGGTGATCACCCCGTGGGCCTCCCTCGCGACCCTGCTGTGGTTCGAGTGGTGCCGCCGCAGGGGAGTGCGGGTCCCGATGCTGATCTTCGTGCTGACGGAGGCGGTGCTGGTGGTGACCTGTGTGACCGCGACGGTGGGGGCACTGGTGCTCACCGCTTGAACGATGAGCGTGCGCTTGGCGCTTGGCGGCGCCGGTCGCGGTTCGCATCGCTCGGGCCTGTCAGATGTCGTCGGGCAGCAACCGAAAGCACTCGTGGCCGGTAAGCGGGCGGATCGCGCGGAAGTGCTCGCGATCCAGCGTGAAGACGGCGTCGGTACGGAACTCGGCCGCCAGAGCCGCGTTCATCGCGTCGGTCAGGCCGATGTTCATCGTCCGGTAGCGGGTCATGAGCGCGCCGGCGGTGCGCAGATGCGGTGACACCTCGGGAACCTCGTACCGTTTGACGTCGATCCTGCCCATGACGTGGTCGAGGACCGCGAAGGCGGCCTGCTGGCCGATCCTGCTCGTGATCAGATAGTCGAGCTCGGCGAGGACAAGGGGGGATATGACCAGGTGACCGACCTGAGCTCGGGCTTTGACGCATGCGTCATGCTCTGCGTCCTGGCGGTTGAAGGTCGCCAGCAGAGCCGAGGTGTCAGCGATGGCCACAGGGACGTTCACCGACCAAAACCTCCGGCCAGGAACTCATCGGTCCGCGCCGACAGATCGGTGGGCCCGTCGAACAGGGGAAGATCGTCGTCCCCCATGGGATCGGTGGGAAACGGGAGCGGCGGCTCGGCCTGGTGGGCTGGCACCAAGGTTGCGATATGGCGGCCGTTCTTGGTGACCGCGATCGTCTCGCCCTGCTCTGCCGCGGCGAGGATGCGAGCGGACTGCTGGTTGAACTCCCGGGCTGTGGCTTCCATATGGTCATGGTACTACTTATGTACTACATGCGGACGGCTCTTCGGGTGAGTGAAGACCGTGGTGAAGAAACCGTACCTCTGCCCGGCCGCCGAAACGGCCGGGTATGTGATCACCGGTCGAGAGTGACTCTGGCCGTACGCTCCGGCCGAGTCGCCGAGAGCGGTGCCATCGGCAAAGCGAAGTGATCCGGCTTTACGGCCGTGAGGAAACTGCGCTGTTCACGTGGGCGAAGGTGAGATCGGATCCGCAAGATCCTTATTGCCCGTGAAAGGGCACACTTCCATCGTGGGTTTCCTGGTCGAGGCGGCTGACGGATTTAAGGCCTATGTGGGTAAGGGCCCTTGGTGAAAGTGGTCCGTATACACTTCGGTAGTCGGTGAAGTGATCTCATCGCATTCAGGCATCCTGCAACTCGAACAGACGTCGCGGCTGCCCATTGACAGTGACCCACCTCCTTACTGGGACTGGAACGATCCATATGCGAGGTTCGCTGCAGAGTGCAAGCATCGTCGGACGATCCGGAAGGTGGAATGACGTGAGTGAGATCGCGATTCAGCCGAACGAGACGACGGTGCCGTTGATGCCGTGCGCGTCGATGGAGGAGACCTTGGCGTTCTATGAGGCACTGGGGTTCGAGGCGACCTACAAGCAGAGCAAGCCCTATGTCTATCTGGCGCTGCAATGGAGCGGATTCCAACTGCACTTCGGCCCGGCGCCCAAAGGGCTGGATCCGGCCCGGGAGGAGTCCGGAGGTTGCCTGGTCATGGTCGACGCCGTGGCGTCGTATCACGCGGCGTTCGTCGCGGCGATGCGCCGGGTCCACGGCAAGGTGCTGAGTTCCGGCCTGCCGCGGATCACCCGCTACCGGCCAGGTGCGTCCCGGTTCACGCTGATCGATCCGTCCGGGAACTCGATCATGTTCATCCAGCGTGACGAGCCGTCCGAACTGGAGTATGGCGGCTCGAAGAAGCTGACAGGCCTGGCCAGGGCGCTCGACAACGCCCGGATTCTGCGCGAGTTCAAGAATGATGACCTGCAGGCTTTTCGCGCGCTCAAGTCTGCGGTGCGCAGGCATGGTGCGGACGCCCCGGTGGTCGAGCGGGCTATCGCTCTGTGTCACCTCATCGACCTGGCCATGGTCCTCGGCGAGCCCATCGATCCATGGGGCGCCGATTTGCGCGTTCTGGAGCTCACCTCCAGCGACAGGCAGCGCATCGAGTCGGAACTCGGGCATCTCGCCGGACTTCAGGACTGGCTTCCTTAAGAGCTGTTAACACGATGGGTTGAGGCGGCGCCAGCAGATCAAGGCGCAGCCGAGGCCGAGGAAGGCTTCGTGCTCAGGTGCACTTCCGAAGCAGGAGGAAATTGCCGACCGCTGGTGACCGAGCCAAAGGCCAGGAGGCTTCGCTGGGAACCCGTACGGCGCGTCCGAGGTCGGCTCTCCAGGTAGGCCGGGACCTCGGGCCACAAGCGCCATGAGGCCCTGGTCCACCGGGCTGTCCTGTTCTGGGAACGCCATGAGGACGATGCGGGCCGGATCGCGTCTGGTGCCGGGTGACGCGGCCGTGATCGGTGCGCGAGCAAAGGGAAAAGGATCGCCGTCTTACGGGACGACCGCCGCTCTGCTCACCTTGTACGGCAGGCGTCGGCGCACCTGCGAGGCGACCGGAAAGGCTCACGATCGGCATGGTTCCGGCCCGGTGGTGCCGGACTCAGGCTTCCTGACCGCCAAGTGACGAGAAAGAGAAGAGGTCGCCGTATCGCGAGAGATCGTCGAAGCTTCGTGAATAAAGACTCGTGTCCGAGTCAAGGTCGTCGTACAGGGCCTCCCGGACGTCCGCGACCCCCATGAGCGTCCACGTCACGGTCTCACCGAATTCGTTCAGGTAAGCGACCTCGTCAGCCTTTCCCATCGCCTCCGCCCGCCTGCTCGCACCCTCGATCGAGCGCTCATGGATGAGGACGGTGTCCTCGGTGTAACGAGCAGGCGCGTACCCGCCCTCCACGACCACCCTGTGGACGAGAAGCGCGATATAGGGCCGTCGCTCCGCGGTGTCGTCCGGCTTCTTTTCCGGCACGCTCGGTCTCCGTTCCGCCGTGGTCGAGCCCGCTGTGGTAAAGCGTTGAGCATCACATGTCTCACCCGAGTTTTTCCTGCCTTTTTCTCGCCCGGACGGTCCCTTCCATTCACTCGACGGAGTAATTCGTTTGCCCCTTCACCAAGGGCGAAGACATCATCGAGCATGGAGATGACACAGGAACTCCTGGCCCACTACGGGCTGGACAAGGAACACGACAGGCTCCGCACCGGACGTGGCCGGCTGGAGTTGTGGCGGACGCAGGAGGTGCTGCGCGCGGCGCTGCCCGGCGCTCCCGCCAGGGTGCTGGACGTGGGCGGTGGTACCGGGGTGCACGCCGAGTGGCTGGCCGCCGACGGGTACGAGGTCGAGCTGATCGACCTGATACCGCTGCACGTGGAGCGGGCGGCGCGGCTGGCCGGGATCACCGCGCGACAGGGGGACGCCAGGCATCTGCCGGTGCCCGACGAGAGCGTGGACGCGGTGCTGCTGATGGGCCCGCTCTACCACCTGCACGACCGCGCCGACCGGGTCCGCGCCCTGGCCGAGGCGGTACGGGTGGTACGGCCGGGAGGCCTGGTGGCCGCCGCGACGATCAACCGCTCCGCGGCCGTGCACGACATGATCCACCTGGAGCTGTACCTGCGGCCGGAGATGCGGAAGGTGGCGCTCTCGGCCCTGGCGGACGGGAACCTGCGCCCCGCGTACGAAGGCTTCACCGCCTACCTGCACGACCCGGACGACGTCCCGGCCGAGTTCGCCGACGCCGGGCTTCCCGGCGCCACCCGCCACGGCCTGGAGGGAGCCTTCTGGCTGTACCGCGACATCGACGACTGGCTCGACGACCCCGAGCGCCGCGCCTTGGTGCTCGATGCCCAGCGCCGCCTGGAGTCGGTCCCCTCCCTGCTGGGCGTCAGCGGTCATATGCTCACACTCGCCCGTAAGGCATCCTGAGCGGTGGCGTCCGGGCCGGCCTCCGTCCCGAATATCAGGGCGGCCGGGCACCCGAGAAGGCCCCGAGATGGAGAGACCGTGTCGATTCAGATCGTCCCGCTGACCGATCCCCACCCGAGCGCGTCCAGCCGCCGCCTGGTGTGGCTGGCCGTCGGCGGTGACGGGGTCCCCCTCGGGTCGGCGTTCCTGCGCCTGTTCGACACCGAGGGGCAGGACCACCTGGCCGAGCTGGAGCTGAGCGTGCATCCGGCGGAGCGGCGCAGGGGTGTCGGCTCCGAGCTGCTGGCGCGGGCGGTTGCGGGCGTCGTGGGGGAGGGGCGGCGCTGCGTGCTCGCCCAAGCCGTGGCCGGTACGCCGGGTGACCACTTCCTGGCCGACCGGGGGTTCCGCAGGGTGCTCACCCTGACCTACGTCAGGCTCGTCCTGGCCCACACCGTCGCGGACACGGCCGCCGGACGGCCGGTCGCCGGGTATCGGCTGCGGTCCTGGGAGGGGACGGTGCCGGACGAGCTCGCCGCCACCTTCACCGCCTCCCGCCGGGCCATGGACGACATGCCGATGGACGACACCGACTACGGCCTCGTGGTCTGGGACGTCGAGCGGGTCAGGGCGGCGGCCAGGGCCGTCGAGGACCGTGGCGAACGGCTGTACACGGTCGCCGCCGTCGACGAGTCCGACGGCTCGATCGCCGGATTCACCGAGCTGGTCGTCCCCGGTGACGGCAAGGGCGACGGCCAGCACTACGGCACGGGCGTCCTGCCGGAACACCGGGGACGTGGCCTGGCCCGGTGGATGAAGGCCGAGATGATCCGGCAGGTCCGCGAGCGGCACCCGGACCTGACCGGGCTGCTGGCGGACACGGCCGAGAGCAACACCCGCATGCGGGCCGTCAACGACGCGCTCGGCTACCGGCCCACCCACAGGACGTTCCAGTACCAGCTCGACCTCTGACCTCCTTTCGAACGATCGGGGGACCGAGGGGCTGGCCTCCGGGACGTCCCGCGGCGCGGTGACGGGCCGGACCGGTGGTCACCGGGTGACCCGCCGCCGCGCCGGGACGGCTCATCCGATGACGCGGAACCAGAGGCTCGTGGCGTGCGGCGACCGGGCCACGTCGACGCGCTCCAGCCTGACGTGGGTCCCGCCCGGGTGGTCGAACAGCCGGACGCCGTCGCCCAGCATCACGGGCGCGATGAACACGAGGATCTCGTCGAGGACACCCACCGCCAGGCACTGCCGGGCGACGTCGGCGCCGAGGATGTTGACGTACTTCTCACCCGCGGCGGCCTTGGCCGCGGCGACACCGCCGTCCAGGTCACCGACGAAGGTGACGCCCGGCACCGGTGTGTCCGGGATGTGGTGGGTGAGCACGAACTGCGGCCCGGTCCAGTCGCCGCCGAACGGCTTCTCCTCCCTGTCGGTGCCCCGGTGGGGGTTGTCACCGCGGAAGGTGCGGTTGCCGACGAGAAGCGCGCCGATCTCACCGATGAGCCCGTCCACCACCGGGTCGGGCCCGAGGTACGGGGTCAGCCAGGACATGTCGCCGCCCGGCCCGGCGATGAAGCCGTCCAGCGACATGGTGACCGAATACAGCATCCTGCTCATGAGGTGTCTCCGTCGGGGTCGATTTCGTGTGACCCGCGTTGAGACGGTGGTTCCCGCGAGAACTCATCGGCGCGCCGTCGCCAGCCTCACGGAAGGTGCCGCGGACAGCGTCATGGGCAGGCCGAACGCCGGGAACAGGCCGGGATCGTGGAAGGCGGTGACCTCGGCGATCCGGTCGTCCTCGATCCGCAGCCCGGCCAGACGCTGCGGGAGCACCCGGTGCGCGCGGCCGTCGAGGGCGTCCAGGCAGGCGTTCGTGGCGATCCGGTACAGCCAGGCCCGGAACGTCGAGCGCCCCTCGAAACCGCCGAGGCCCCTCCACGCGCGCAGGAACGTCTCCTGCGTCAGGTCCTCGGCCTCGTCGAACGAGCCCAGCATCCGGTAGCAGTGCCCGCCGGAGTGACGGGCCGGCCCCAGGCGACGGAACGAGGAACGGGTGTGCCCCGGAGAGCGGAGCACACCCGTACGGGAGCAAGTCTAGAACCAGCCGCGCTTCTGGGCCATGGAGTGCAGGGCGCCGCGCAGCGACTGCTCGACCTGGCCGGGGTGGTCGCTGTAGTGGACCGTGAAACGGCTGTAGGTGTCCTGGCTGGAGCCGAAGCTGCCGCGCTTGTCGGCCTCCAGGATGATGTCCATCGCCTGCGGGCCCGCGATGAAGGTGAGCTCCAGCTCGTTGAAGTGGCGGCGGTACTCGGGGCCCGCGTAGTACTCGATCTCCTGGAAGAACGGCATCCGCGAGCCCTGCAGCGTGCCGCGCTCCAGGTCGGCCTTCTTGAAGCCGAAGCCCATGTTGCCCAGCGCGCCGAGCACGTGGTCCTGGGCGGGCAGCGGGTTGACGAACAGCGCGTCGAGGTCGCCCTTGTCGAGCGCGCCGGCCAGGGCCAGCTCGGTGGAGACGCCCAGCTGCATGCCGCGCAGCGGGTGGCCGGCGACGGCGCTGATCGGGGTCTCCCACGGGACCTGGATCTCGAAGGGGGCCGACTGCGGGGCGCCCGCGGCCAGCTGGAAGGAGCCGGTGATCTGCTGGCGCAGGAAGCTGTAGGTCGACTTGTACTCGTTGTCGCCGCTCTCGACCTCGACGACGGCGGTGAAGTCGATGAAGATGCCCTCCACCTTGTAGTCGGAGCCGCCGCCGCGGAAGTTGACCTGCCCGCGCAGCACCTCGCCGGGCCGGACGTGCGAGTTCTGCAGGACCGTGTCGACCTCGACACCGGCCCCGAACGCGGCCATCAGCTTGCGGAACACCATTGATCTCTCCTAGGGGAACTGCCGCCTTCTGCGGCGGGGAATCGGTGGAGGTCTGTCAGGGGGTCTGGTTCTGCGGTCCGGCCTGCCCGCCGGCGCCGTTCAAGCCGCCGACGCCGTTCGTGCCGTCGTTCAGCCGGGGCAGCAGCTGAGCGAGCAGCAGTGTGGACAACGCGGAGGTGTCGCCGGAGGTTCCTGAGGTGCGTACGACGACCGGCCGCGGGGCGCTCTCGGCGAGCCTGGCGCCCACGTCCAGGCGGCGGCGGGCCAGCTCGTACTGCAGGACGGCACGGTTGTCACGGTAGGAGTCGGCCAGCCTGCGCAGCCCCTTGGCCTCGTTCTCGGCGGAGGTCAGCTCGGCCCGGCCCTTGGCCTCGATCTCCCAGCGCACCCGCTGCGCCTCGGTCTCGTGCTCCTCCAGCATGCGGGCGACGTCCTTGCGGGCCGTGTTGGCGGCGGCCCGCACCTCGACGATGCGCGCGTCACGGGTCTTCTTGGAGCGTTCGATCTCCATCAGCAGGGTGTCGATCCGGCGCTTGCGGGTCAGCTCCCACTCGCGCTCGAACGCCGACAGCTCCTTGGCGACCTTCTCACGGGTGGCCAGGTGCTGCTGGTACTGGTCGGGCAGCTGCACGTCGGGGATGTTGGCGCCGGTGATGCGCACCCCGTACCGGCCGAGCTGGCGGGTGAGCAGCTCCTGCATGTCGCCGACGTCGGACCCGCGCAGGTCGTACGCGCGCTCGGTGTGCACCTGGCGGCTGCGCTGGCGGATGGCGTCCTGCACGGCGCTGCTGAGCACGAGGTCGAAGTTGCCGGCCCCGATGGTCCGGACGAAGGCGACCGGGTCGACGATGCGGAACTTCAGGAAGAACTCGATCGACTTGAGCGGGACGTTCTCCGCCGTCGGGCAGGCCGCGATCGGCGCGGAGTAGGGGATCTCGGTGGAGGTGTCGACCACCGCGTCCACCCGGTCCCAGGGCAGCCACAGGTAGTGCCGTCCGGGCGGCAGGGTGCCCACGATGGCGCCCCAGCGGCTGCGCACGCCCGTGGTGCCCTCCTCGATCTCGATGATGGCCCGGCGCCAGAGCCAGACGGCCGCCGCGACCAGGGTGACCACGGACGCGGCCGCGGCCAGCAGGGACAGGGCGCCGTCGGCGAACACCGCGGTGCCGACCAGGTAGAGGGCGGCCAGCAGCAGCCCCACCCAGGCGAAGCCCCGGCGGTCCTTGGGGATGACCACCGGCACGAGCTGCCCCGACTCGCCGCCGCGCAGCAGCTGGCGGATCTCCGACCAGGAGGCCAGCGATTCCTTGATCTTGGAGAACTCCCTGCCGCTCATCGGACCTCCTCCTGTACGGCGGTCGCCGCGTCGTCGCCGGTGGTCGCGCCCGCGGCCGTGACCGGGGTCGTGGCCGGGGTCGTGGCCTGGGGTGTCGTCGAGGACGGGACGGGGACGACGACGTCGGCCGGGGCGTTGAGCAGGGCGGCGATCTCCGCCCCGCGCTCCTCGACGCGCCCGCCGATCTCGCCCGTACGGGCCCTGATCGCGGCCATGTCCGCCTCGGAGAACAGCTGTGCCTCGTGGCCGCCGACGAGCTGCCCGGCCAGGGCGAGCAGGTCGACGTCGGCGGTGTCGCCGACCTGGACCAGGCGGGGCAGGTACGGGGCGACGGACTCGAGCTTGTCGAGCAGGTCCTGCTGGAAGCGGTACCCGAGGATCTCGGGGGCCTGGGCGGCGCTCAGCGCGCGGATGTCCAGCGCCTGGGCCTCCAGCAGCGCGGCGTTGGCCTTGGCGGTGGACTCGGCCTCCACCAGCCGCTGACCGCCCTGGGCCTTGGCCTGGTGGGAGGCGCGCTCCAGCGCGGTGTCGATCCTGGCCTGGTGCCCGGCGATCTCGGCGTGGATGGCCGAGAGCTGCTCCTGCAGCCCGGCGAGCTCCTTGATCAGGTCACCCTCGTTCTGCTCCTTGCGCAGCTGGAGCTCGTACTCGTAGGTGTACGCCTCCTTGGCGACCCTGATCATCTCCGGGGCGGCCAGGTCCATCCGGTACTCCTGGCTGGTCGGCTCGGCGTGCGTGATGTTGACGTCGGTGAGCCGTACCGCGGGCAGGAACTGCTGGTTGAGGTTGTCCAGCATGCTCATGGTGCTCTCGCCGACCAGGTCGTAGATCTCCTCGGCGCGCTGGGCGTAGATCAGCGAGCGGGTGACCTCGCTGATGGCGTTCTGCAGCTTGGCCTGGAAGCCGCCGACCGAGCCGAGCACGAAGATGAACTCGGCCGGGTCCTCGATGCGGAACTGCAGGAACAGGTCGACGCTGGCCTTGACGCCCTGCTGGGTCGGGGCCTCGCTGATGGGCGCGTTGAAGGGGTACTCGCGGGTGGTGTTGACGATGTAGCTGACCCGCTTCCACGGGTTGAACAGCGTCACCCGGCCCGGATCGGCGATCTGCACGAGCTTGCCGAACTTGGTGATCAGGGCCTTGCAGCCCTCGGGCACCATGACCACGCTGCGCCGCCACCACAGGAACGCCGCGGCCAGCACCAGGACGACCCAGTAGTGCGGGCCGAACAGCACCCGGGCGCCCTCCGGCAGCCCGGTGGCCACCAGGCCGACCACGCCGAGACCGGCCAGCACGACCAGCGGGACGATCACCCTGGCGGTGGTGCTCTTGGGGATGACCACCGGGGAGATGACGTGGACCGGCTCGCCGTCGGGGCCCTGGCCGCTGAAGCTGCGGTTGACGATCTCGCCGGCCTCGTTGAGCGGTGCGCTGCGGGCCTCGATGACCGTCCCCACGGACGCGCCCTGGTCGCGGGCCGCGGTGAAGTCGGAGGGGGTGAGCGCGAAGCCCATGGCCGCCCCGGGCCCGCCCTGCCCGCCGCCCTGACCCTGGCCGGTGAACTGGCCCTGGACCTGGCCGGCGAACTGCTGGGCGGCCTGGCCGACCACCTGGCGCATGTCGCCGCCCTGGCCTATCGTCTGGGCCGCGGTCCTGGCGTACTGCATGGCTTCCCTTGGCCGGGACATCACACCTCCGGATTATTCATAACTAGAAAGGCCCATATATCACGCTTTGTGATCGTGCGCACTCCGGACAGTAAAGGGGAACCCGCTTGCGAACCGCTTGCCGGACGATTGACGCGGCCGCGCGGGGATCGTACGGGGTCCACGCGGCCGTCCGGGGAAGGGACGCGTCCGCGCGGGGATCCTACGGGCCCGACACGGCCGTCCGGGGAAGGGACGCGGTCGCCGGGATGAAGGGCGGGGGTCCGTCCGGGCCGGGCGGGGCCGTCCGGGGGAGAACTGTCGGTCGCGCCGCCTACAGTGAGACAGGTGAGGCCGGTAACAGATTTGCAGCGCAAGGTGGCCCCCTTCGAGGTCGTCACCGACATGATCCCTTCGGGTGACCAGCCCGCCGCGATCGCCGAGCTCGAACGGCGCGTCAAGGGCGGCGACAGGGACAACGTCCTGCTGGGCGCCACGGGCACGGGCAAGACCGCCACGGTCGCCTGGCTGATCGAGCGCCTCCAGCGGCCGACCCTGGTCATCCAGCCGAACAAGACGCTCGCCGCCCAGTTCGCCAACGAGCTGCGCGAGATGATGCCCAACAACGCCGTCGAGTACTTCGTCTCCTACTACGACTACTACCAGCCCGAGGCGTACGTCCCGCAGAGCGACACCTACATCGAGAAGGACTCCTCGATCAACGAGGAGGTCGAGCGGCTCCGCCACTCGGCGACCAACTCGCTGCTGACCCGGCGCGACACCATCGTGGTGGCCTCGGTGTCGTGCATCTACGGCCTGGGCACCCCCCAGGAGTACGTCGACCGCATGACCAGGCTCAAGGTCGGCCAGGAGATCGAGCGCGACGTCCTGCTGCGCCGTCTCGTCGACATGCAGTACACCCGCAACGACATGGCCTTCACCCGGGGCACCTTCCGGGTGCGCGGCGACACCGTCGAGATCATCCCCAAGTACGAAGAGCTCGCCGTGCGGATCGAGATGTTCGGCGACGAGATCGAGAAGCTCTCGACCATGCACCCGCTGACCGGCGAGGTGATCACCGAGGACGACGAGCTCTACATCTTCCCGGCCTCGCACTACGTCGCGGGCCCCGAGCGGATGGAGCGCGCCATCCGCAGCATCGAGGCCGAGCTGGCCGAGAGCCTGGAGACGATGGAGCGCCAGGGCAAGCTCCTGGAGGCCCAGCGGCTGCGCATGCGCACCACCTACGACCTGGAGATGATGCGCCAGATCGGCAGCTGCTCCGGCATCGAGAACTACTCGCGCCACATGGACGGCCGGGCCCCGGGCAGCGCGCCCAACACCCTGCTCGACTACTTCCCCGAGGACTTCCTCCTCGTCCTGGACGAGTCCCACCAGACCGTCCCGCAGATCGGCGCGATGTACGAGGGCGACGCCTCCCGCAAGCGCACCCTGGTCGACCACGGCTTCCGCCTGCCGTCGGCGATGGACAACCGCCCGCTGAAGTGGGAGGAGTTCCTGGAGCGGATCGGCCAGACGGTCTACCTGTCGGCCACCCCCGGCACCTACGAGCTCGGCCGCTCCAAGGGCGACGTGGTCGAGCAGGTCATCCGGCCGACCGGCCTGATCGACCCCGAGGTGATCGTCAAGCCGACCAAGTCGCAGATCGACGACCTGATCCACGAGATCCGCGTCCGCACCGAGCGGGACGAGCGGGTCCTGGTCACCACGCTGACCAAGAAGATGTCCGAGGACCTCACCGACTACCTGCTGGAGCTCGGCATCCGGGTCCGCTACCTGCACAGCGAGGTCGACACCCTGCGCCGCATCGAGCTCCTGCGCGAGCTGCGGATGGGCGAGTTCGACGTGCTGGTCGGCATCAACCTGCTCCGCGAGGGCCTGGACCTGCCCGAGGTGTCGCTGGTGGCCATCCTCGACGCCGACAAGGAGGGTTTCCTGCGCTCGGAGACCTCCCTGATCCAGACCATCGGCCGCGCGGCCCGGAACGTCTCCGGCCAGGTGCACATGTACGCCGACCGGATCACCCCCTCCATGGAGCGGGCGATCGACGAGACCAACCGCCGCCGGGCCAAGCAGATCGCCTACAACGAGGCCAACGGCATCGACCCGCAGCCGCTCCGCAAGAAGATCGCCGACATCCTCGACTCGCTCAACCGCGAGGACGCCGACACCGAGCAGCTTCTCGGCGGCAGCGGCCGCCAGCAGTCGCGCGGCAAGGCCCCGGTGCCCGGCTTCGCGCTCAAGCAGGCGGGCCAGCACGCCAAGGCGATCGCCGGTGAGATGCCCAGGGCACAGCTGGAGGCGCTGATGGAGTCGCTCACCGCGCAGATGCACCAGGCCGCCACCGACCTCCAGTTCGAGGTCGCCGCCCGGCTCCGCGACGAGATCAAGGAGCTCAAGCGGGAGGTACGCGACATGCGCGAGGCCGGCGTCTCCTGACCGGCCACCCCGGCCACCCCGGCCGCCGACCACGCGATCCCGGGCCCTCACGGGAGGGGCCGGGGTCTTCGGGCGTGGGACACGCGGGGGAGCCTTCGGGTGCGGGACACCCGGGGGAGTGGGGCCCGGCCGGTGTGACCGGTCCGCCCCGGCTGTGACAGGTGCGCGGCACTGGTCGACCGGATCGTGGAGGACGGCTGGCGGGAGTTCCTGCGGGAACGCTTCGGCCCGGACGGGCCGTCCCCCGAGGACGAGCCGGTCATCGCCGAGATGGTCGCGGACGAGCCCGACCGGCACGGCTGGCGGGTCGTCGACGCCGCTCTCGACCGGATCGTCTGCCGTGAATGCCGGGGCCCGCTGAGCAGGGGGCCCCGGGGTTGTCCGCCGTGCGACCTCGCCGACGGCTTCCGCTACTCGGCCGTCGAGATCGACCGTCCCCGCGTACCGCCCGGCAACGAGCACGCGATCAGGGTCGGCGTCTCGGTGGTCCGCGCCGGGCACCGGCAGTCGCCGCGGGCCCTGCTCAGCTGGAGACTCTGCCTGCCCGCCCTGCTGGACGGCTTCCTGCCCAGCACCCCCCCAGGCCCAGGCGCTGCGCGCCCGGATCAACGCCGGAGCCACCTACGCCGACCTCGCCGACCTCGCCGACCTCGCCGACCTCGCGATCATGGGCCGATGAACGTGCTCAGGTCCAGGTCGATGTCGACCGGGAAACCGATGTCCGTCGTCAGCCGATCGCGATGGATGCCCGTGGGGACGTACGCCCTGACGGCGGGCTCCAGCTCGAAGGTGTAGACGACCGGCCTGTCGTTCTCCTGCTCCACGCGCCACAGATGCCTGATCCCGGCGCCGGAGTACTTGCTGGGCTTGGTGGTGCGGTCTCGCTCCAGCGACTCGGGAGAGACCACCTCGACCACCAGGTGCACGTCCTCGGGTCTGAACGAGGTCGTCCTCAGGTTCGTCAGCGCGGACCTCGACACCACCATGATGTCAGGCTCGGGCCGCTGCCGGATCCCGAGGGTCACGGTCATCTCCCGGACGACGGCAAGGTGATCCGGCGGTCGTATACCGCGTTGGCGATCGATCATCAGATTGATGACGAACATGTGGAAAGCGGTCTGGGGAGACATCATGATGAGCGACCCGTCGATCAGTTCGACATGCCGGGGCGCGTCCGAAGGGAGGTCGTCGAGCATGTCGGCGGTCCACCCGCCGGCCGGTCCCGGGTAGAACCACTCGGGGAAAACGGCTGTCATCAGAGAACCTCCTTCGTCGGCACCCTGGAACATTATCCGACGGAGTCACGATGTCACTCTCCGTGCCCGGCGCACGGGCCGTTCGGGCCTTCGTGCGGCCGGGGCGCGGAGCTGAGGGTCAGCGGGCGTCGTCCGGACGGGAGCGGTTGATCATCGTGCGGTTGTAGAGCTCGTCGATCTCGTCCAGCGGGTCGGGCGCGCGGCGACGGGCCTCGATCTCCAGATCGGTACGACCCTGGATCTGGTCGATGTTCCCGGCCGCGTGCTCCATCTGGTCGTTGCGCAGGTCGGCCCTGATCCGGGCGCAGGACGTGGTCAGCTTGGAGTGGTGCTCGCGCAGCCTGCTCAGGGCCGTGTGGTCGACGTAGGGCGACACCCGGCGTTCCTGGGCGTAGTGGGCGAGCTGGGCGTCCAGCTGGTCGGCGTGCACCGAGATCTCGGCCACCAGGTGGGGCAGGTCGCCCAACCCCCAGCCGCCGCGCAGCGCGTGCTCCACGGCCTGGCGGGTCAGCGACACCTCGCGCCGCAGGTCGAGCCGCATCCGCTCGGTCTCGGCGGCGTCGCCGGTGCCCATCGCCGCCATGTGCGAGGTGACCCGTTCGGTCACCTTCCTGGCCTTCTTACTGGCCTTCTTGCCGACCTGGACCAGCAGGTAGATCCCGACGCCTCCCAGGAGAAGCAGGAACAGCAGGATCACCAGCAGGACGATGAGGAAATCGCCGATCGGAGCCACCTCCCGACAGGGGTTGGACGCGGTGTTTCGAGCATAGCCCGCGCCGGTGCCCCCGCGAGGGCGCCGGACGCGGCGGAACCGGCAGGTGCCGGGCGGAGCGCCGTCATCTCAGGCTCGGCTGGGCGGCGCGCCGCCGTCGTATCCGCCGGGTCGCCAGCCAGGCCAGCACCGCGAGCACCGCCACCACCACGACGACCAGGACCGGGAGGAAGATCGCCACCAGGCTGATGCCCAGGGATCCGGCGTCCTCCACCGTGCTGACCACGGGCGCTCCCACCCCGGCCGTGGTGGCGTTCACCACCGGCCTGGTGGCCGCCTTCATGGTGTGCACGGCCAGCGCGATCCCGATGCCCAGAACCCAGCTGAGCCAGGGGTTGTGGCTCATCCAGGTCGAGCCGTCCAGCCGGGCCGCCGCCTCGGTGGCGCTGAAGACCACGCCGCCGGAGGCCGGGCGGACGACGGTCTGGATCATGTCGTTGACGCTGTCGACCACCGGGACCTTGTCGAGCACGAACTCCGCCAGGAGCAGCACCCCGATGATCCCGAGCACCCAGCCGTTGGTGAGCCAGGAGAACTCCTGCGGCAGCCGTACCTGGTCGGTGAAGTTGGCGAGCAGGCCGACCACCAGCAGCGGGATGTAGGCGTTGAGCCCGGCCGCGGTGGAGAGTCCGAGGCCTGTCAGTGCCGCGAGCATCGCACCTCCGTAGTGTTCTCTGCGGGGTTCAACGGTCACCGCCCGCCGAACGATCCCGATCGGCCGCCTCGGTGGATATCACTCCGGTATCGGCGGGCGCCCCCGTGCCGCTCGCGCTCCCGCGCCTTCGGCCGCGTTCACGAGGTCCGCCCCGATGCCCGCGTCAAGGTCCGTTCCGGCGTCCGCCCCGACGCCCACGTCGAGGTCCGCCCCGATGCCCGCGCCTGTGCCGACGACCGCCGCGATGTCCGCACCCGCGACGTCCGCGCCCGCGGCGATGCCCGTCCCGGCGTCGGTGCCGTCGGGGTGGGGCGGCAGCCAGCCCCGGCCGGGCACGTAGTGGCGCACCACCCTGGCCGGGATGCCGGCGATCACGCTGTGGTCGGGGAACTCCCCGCGCACCACGGCCCCGCCCGCCACCACGCACTGCCTGCCGATCCTGGTACCGGGCAGGATGATCGCGCCGGTGCCCAGCCACGAGCCCGCCCCGATGGAGACCGGGTTGTTGCGCGGCCACTGCCGGCCGATCGGCGCCTCGGGGTCGTCGTAGACGTGGTTCTGGTCGGTGATGTAGACGTACGGGCCGGTGAAGACGTCGTCGCCGATGTCGATCGACTGGTGGCCCACGATGTGGCTGCCCCGGCCGATGGAACAGCTCCGGCCGATCCGCACGATCGAGTCCGGGCCCAGGTCGACCCCCGGGCCCATGCCCGCGGAGATGGAGACCCGCTCGCCGATCAGGGAGTGCTCGCCGATCTCGATCCAGGCCTCGCCGAAGATCGCCCCGACCGGGAACGACAGGCACGCGCCCTCGCCCAGCCGGCGGAAGCGGTAGCCGCCGGGACTGGCCGGAGTGACCGTGCCGGCCTCGCGGGCGGCGGCCCAGAGCCGGTGAACGAGGCTGCCGGCGGCACGCCGCACCACACCACGAAGTGACATGACGGAACAAGTTACCGCTCGGTCGGGGACCCCCGGCATGCGGGTCGAGATCGTCCGGGCCGTCCGCCTGCGCCGTTTGATATTCTGAGAGCCCGTGGACCTGTAGGCCATTCATAAGGGTGCGCCGACTGATCTGTAACGACCACGGGAGCCTTCTTGCGCAGCGCCGCACACACCAAACACCTGTTCGTCACCGGCGGCGTCGCCTCCAGCCTGGGAAAGGGACTGACGGCCTCCAGCCTCGGACGCCTTCTCAAGCTGCGCGGCCTGCGGGTCACCATGCAGAAGCTCGACCCCTACCTCAACGTCGACCCCGGCACCATGAACCCGTTCCAGCACGGTGAGGTGTTCGTCACCGACGACGGGGCCGAGACCGACCTGGACGTCGGCCACTACGAGCGGTTCCTCGACACCGAGCTGCACGGCTCGGCCAACGTGACCACCGGCCAGGTCTACTCCAACGTCATCGCCAAGGAGCGCCGCGGCGAGTACCTCGGTGACACCGTGCAGGTCATCCCGCACATCACCAACGAGATCAAGGACCGCATCCGGTCCATGGCCGGGCCCGAGGTGGACGTGGTGATCACCGAGGTCGGCGGCACCGTGGGCGACATCGAGTCGCTGCCCTTCCTGGAGGCCGTCCGCCAGGTCCGTCACGAGGTCGGCCGCGACAACGTGTTCTTCCTGCACGTCTCCCTGCTGCCGTACATCGGCCCGAGCGGCGAGCTGAAGACCAAGCCGACCCAGCACTCGGTGGCCGCGCTGCGCAGCATCGGCATCCAGCCCGACGCGATCGTCCTGCGCTCCGACCGCCCGGTCACGAACGCGATCAAGCGCAAGATCAGCCTCATGTGCGACGTGGACGAGGACGCGGTCGTCTCCGCCATCGACGCCGCCAGCATCTACGACATCCCCAAGGTGCTGCACTCCGAGGGGCTGGACGCCTACGTGGTGCGCCGCCTGGGCCTGCCCTTCAGGGACGTGGACTGGAAGGAGTGGGAGCAGCTGCTGCGCCGGGTGCACCGCCCGGCCAACGAGGTCACGATCGCGCTCGTCGGCAAGTACATCGACCTGCCCGACGCCTACCTGTCGGTCACCGAGGCGCTGCGCGCGGGCGGTTTCGCCAACGACGCCCGCGTCAATATCCGCTGGGTCAAGAGCGACGACTGCGAGACCCCCGAGGGCGCCGCCCGCGAGCTGGACGGCGTCGACGGCGTGCTGATCCCAGGCGGCTTCGGCGTGCGCGGCATCGAGGGCAAGGTCGGCGCGATCCGGCACGCCAGGGAGAACAAGGTCCCGCTGCTGGGCATCTGCCTGGGCATGCAGTGCATGGTCATCGACGCCGCCCGCCACCTGGCCGGCATCGAGGACGCCGGCAGCACCGAGTTCGACGCCGAGACCACCCACCCGGTCATCTCCACCATGGCCGACCAGGAGGACGTCGTCTCCGGCGAGCGCGACATGGGCGGCACCATGCGGCTCGGCCTGTACCCGGCCAGGCTCGCCGAGGAGTCGCTGGCCCGCAGGCTGTACGGGATGGCCAAGGTGGACGAGCGCCACCGCCACCGCTACGAGGTCAACAACTCCTACCGCGAGCAGCTGGAGAAGGTCGGCATGGTCTTTTCCGGGCTCTCGCCCGACGGCCGCCTGGTGGAGTACGCCGAGCTGCCCGGTGACGTCCACCCCTTCTTCATCGGCACCCAGGCGCACCCGGAGTTCCGCTCCCGCCCCACCCGCGCCCACCCGCTGTTCAAGGGCCTGATCTCCGCCTCCCTGACGTACGCCGACATCCGAGGCGCCGCCGCGAAGGCCGGGCGGGGCAAGTGAGCGGCACCGCGGAGGGCACCGGCTCCGCCGGCCGGATCGAGTTCGTCGGGGGACCGGAGGACCTGGAGGTCCGGGACGTGCCCGAGGAGTGGAAGGTCGACTCCAGCACCGAGCGCTTCCGCGCCCGGGTGATCACCGGCGTCACCGACGCCGTGGTGATGCCGGACGGCGAGATCGCCGACCGGGACTACGTGGTCCATCCCGGCTCGGTGGCGGTCGTCGCGCTGGACGAGCAGGGCCGGATCCTGCTGCTGCGCCAGTACCGCCATCCCGTACGTCGGCTGCTGTGGGAGCTGCCCGCGGGGCTGCGCGACGTGGACGGCGAGCCCCTGCACGTCGGGGCGGCCCGCGAGCTCGCCGAGGAGACCGGCTACCGGGCGGGGACCTGGCACGTCCTGGTCGACGCCTTCACCTCGCCGGGCATGGCGAACGAGCGCACCCGGATCTTCCTGGCCAGGGATCTGGCCCTCCTGCCCGAGGGGGAACTCGATTTCGTCCGGCGGCACGAGGAGGCCGACATGCCGCTGGCCTGGATTCCCCTGTCCGACGCGGTTCGGCGTGCCATGGCGGGAATGATCCACAATTCCCAAGCCGTGGCCGGTATTCTCGCCGCATACGCCGCTTCGGCGGATGGATTCGCCTCGCTGCGGCCCGCCGACGCACCGGAGGCATGATCAGGAGGACACCCTGAGCGAGACGGAGGCCGTCCTGTCCAGCTACCTCGCTCACCTGGCGGTGGAGCGGGGCCTGGCCGCCAACACCCTGGCCTCCTACCGCCGTGACCTCCTGCGTTACCTGGAACATCTGAAGAGCCGCGGTCACGTCACCTTCGGCGGGGTCGCCGAGGGCGACGTCTCCGCGTTCGTGGCGGCGCTCAGGGAGGGCGACGAGGCGCACCAGGCCCTCGTCGCCGCCTCGGCGGCGCGGGCCGTCTCCGCCGTGCGGGGCCTGCACCGTTTCGCGCTGACCCAGGGCGTCTGCCGGCACGACCCCGCCCACCAGGTACGCCCGCCCCGCCAGCTGCGGCGGCTGCCCAAGGCGATCAGCGCCCGCGACGTGGAACGGCTGATCGCCGCCTGCGGTTCCGACGGCGCCCCCCTGACGCTGCGCAACCGGGCCCTGCTGGGGCTGCTGTACGGCACCGGCGCGCGCATCTCCGAGGCCGTGGGGCTCTGCGTGGACGACGTCGACCTGGAGGCCGGGGCCTGGCGGGTGCGACTGCGCGGCAAGGGCGGGCGCGCCCGGCTGGTGCCGCTGGGCGGCTTCGCCGGGGAGGCCCTGCGCGCCTACCTCACCCGTGCCCGCCCCCGTATCGTCTCCCAGGGGCGCGGCGGCCCGGGGCTGTTCCTCAACGCCCGGGGCGGCCGGCTGACCCGTCAGGGGGCCTGGGAGGTCCTCCGGGGCGCCGCGGAACGCGGCGGGCTGGACGGCGTGTCGCCACATATGTTGCGACATTCGTTCGCAACCCACCTCCTCGACGGGGGTGCGGACGTTAGGCTGGTTCAGGAACTACTCGGCCATGCCTCGGTGACCACCACCCAGGTGTACACCCAGGTGACGGTCGACAAGCTCCGAGGGGTCTGTGCCGCTGCTCATCCGCGCACGCGGGATTGACCTTGCTTATGTCCGGGCGTGCCGCCTTGCCGCATACGTGTTGACGCCATAGTGTCCGTCCGGACGGTTCCGGTTAGAGGCCGTCAGGGAGGTTCGACTGGTGACTGTGACCACCGACGGTTCTATCCGGGGGGCTACTCCGGCAAACCCCGAGAATCCCTGGGGCGACACCAAGACCGCCGGGACCCCTCGCAGCGGGGGAGTCCTCGGCCCGACCGGGCGCCCCCGGCCGGTCTTCCCCGACCCGCCCCCTCGTACGGTGCACGGGCCGGCGAGGGTCGTCGCCATGGTCAACCAGAAGGGCGGGGTCGGCAAGACGACCACCACCATCAACCTGGGAGCCGCGCTGGCGGAGGCCGGGCTGAAGGTGCTGCTCGTCGACTTCGACCCGCAGGGCGCCCTGTCGGTCGGCCTGGGCATCAACCCCCTCCAGCTCGACCTGACGGTCTACAACCTCCTGATGGAGCGGCAGATCACCGCCAGGGACGTGCTGCTGGAGACCGGCGTCGAGAACATGGACCTGCTGCCCAGCAACATCGACCTGTCGGCCGCCGAGGTCCAGCTCGTCACCGAGGTCGCCCGCGAGCAGGTGCTGGGCCGGGTCATCAAGCCCCTGCTGCCCGAGTACGACGTGTGCCTGATCGACTGCCAGCCGTCCCTGGGCCTGCTCACGATCAACGCGCTGGCCTGCGCGCACGGCGTCATGGTGCCGCTGGAGTGCGAGTTCTTCGCGCTGCGCGGCGTGGCGCTGCTGATGGACACGATCATCAAGGTCCAGGAGCGCATCAACGACGAGCTGGTCATCGAGGGCCTGCTGGCCACCATGTACGACGCGCGCACCCTGCACGGCCGCGAGGTGCTGGCCCGGGTCGTGGAGGCGTTCGACGACAAGGTCTACCACACGGTGATCAACCGGACCGTGCGCTTCCCGGACGCGACCGTGGCCGGTGAGCCCATCACCAGCTTCGACTCGTCCTCGCTCGGCGCCAGCGCCTACCGGGAGCTCGCCAGGGAGGTCCTCGCCAGGTGGGCCGCGCTGGAGCAGTGATCCCCTCCTGCGGGTAGGGGACGGCCGGGTACGGGACACTGGGGGGATGACCGAGCAGCCGCGAGCCGTGGATGACGCCTTCACGGTGCATCTGGAGGTCTTCGAGGGCCCGTTCGACCTGCTGCTCGGTCTGATCTCCAAGCACAAGCTGGACATCACCGAGGTCTCGCTCAGCCAGGTCACCGACGAGTTCATCTCCTACATCCGAGCCAGGGGCCCGGAGTGGGACCTGGACCAGACGAGCCACTTCCTGCTCGTCGCGGCCACCCTGCTCGACCTCAAGGCCGCCCGGCTGCTGCCGTCCGGGGAGGTCGACGACGAGGAGGACCTGGCCCTGCTGGAGGCCCGGGACCTGCTCTTCGCCCGCCTGCTGCAGTACCGGGCCTACAAGGAGGTCGTGAAGGTCTTCTCCGCCCGGATGGCCGAGGAGGCGCTGCGTTTCCCCCGTACGGTGCCGATGGAGGCGCGGTTCGCGAGCCTGCTGCCCGCGCTGGTGCTGGGCATCGGCCCCGACCGGCTGGCGGAGATCGCCCGGCGGGCCTTCGCGCCCAGGACGCCGCCGTCGGTCTCGGTGGCCCACATCTACCAACCGCTCGCCAATGTCCGCGAGCAGGCGGCTATCCTGGTCGAGCGGCTGCGCCGGGTACGGCGGGCGACCTTCCGGGCCCTCACCTCCGACTGCACCGGCACCTTCGAGGTCGTGGCGCGTTTCCTGGCCGTCCTGGAGCTCTACCGGGAGGCGGCCGTCTCCTTCGAGCAGGTGGAGCCTCTCGGGGACCTGCACGTGACCTGGACCGGCAGTGACGACGGCGACGTCGCCGTGGCCGACGACTACGACGAGACCACCGCGAGGAGAGAGCCCGCCGATGAGTGACGTGGCGCCCGAGCCGGGCCCGGCCCCGATCGCGGGCTTCGTCCCGGACGCGGCCTCGGAGCCGGGGCTGCGCGCCGGGCTGGAGGCGATCCTGCTGGTGGTGGACGAGCCCGTCGCCGAGGTCACCCTGGCCCAGGTCCTGGACCGGCCCGTCGCCGAGATCGCCCGGGTGATCCGGGAGCTCTCGGCGGAATACACGAGGGCCGGACGGGGTTTCGACCTCAGAGAGGTCGCGGGCGGCTGGCGGTTCTACACGCGGGCCGAGTGCGCTCCTCTCGTCGAGCGGTTCGTCCGCGACGGCCAGCAGACGCGCCTGACCCAGGCCGCGCTGGAGACCCTGGCCGTGGTCGCCTACCGGCAGCCGGTGAGCCGGGCCCGGGTGGCGGCCATCCGCGGTGTCAACAGCGATGGCGTCATGCGCACGCTGGTGACCAGGGGGCTGGTCGAGGAGGCCGGCACCGAACCGGAGAGCCAAGCCGTGCTCTACCGGACGAGTTCGTATTTTCTCGAGCGGATGGGCCTGCGGGAGCTCGGTGAGCTTCCCGAACTGGCGCCCTTCCTGCCCGACGACATGGAATCCCTAGAGGAGCAGAAGCAGTGAACAACAGGCGCAGCACCCCGTCCGGTGATGGACGCGGTCAAGGCCGTGGCGGAGCCCCGCGCGGCGGTTCCCGCGGAGGGTCGCAGTCCGGTGGATTCCGGGGTGGATCATCCCGGGGCGGATCGTCCTCGGGCGGTTCCCGGGGCGGATCGTCGGGCGGTTCCCGCGGTGGTTCGTCGGGCGGGTCGTCGGGCGGTTCCCGCGGTGGTTCGTCGGGCGGCTTCCGCTCGGACGCTCCGCGCCGGGACGACCGCGGTGGCTTCCGCGCGGAGCGCGACGGCTCGCGGAGCCGGTTCGGCGGTTCCTCCGGTGGTCAGGGTGGCGGTTTCCGCTCCGACGGGCCGCGCCGCGACGACCGCGACGGATCCTCGTACGGCAGGCCGCAGGGCGGCTCCCAGGGCGGTTTCCGCTCGGACGGGCCGCGCCGCGACGACCAGGGTTTCCGTTCCGACGGTCCGCGCCGCGACGACCGGGGCTTCCGTTCGGACGGCCCGCGCCGGGACGATCGCGGTGGTTTCCGTGCCGAGCGCGACGGTTCGCGCAGCCGCTTCGACGGTTCCCCGGGTGGTTCGCAGGGCGGTTTCCGCTCGGACGGTCCGCGTCGTGAGGACCGCGGTGGGTTCCGCAGCGACGGTCCGCGTCGTGACGACCGCGGCGGATCCTCGTACGGCAGGCCGCAGGGCGGTTTCCGCTCGGACGGCCCGCGCCGTGAGGACCGCGGCGGCTTCCGCAGCGACGGTCCGCGTCGTGACGACCGTGGTGGTTCCTCTTTCGACAGGCCCCGTGAGGACCGAGGCGGCTTCCGTTCCGACGGTCCGCGTCGTGAGGACCGGGGCGGCTTCCGCGCCGAGCGGGACGGCTCCCGCGGAAGGCCCGGCTCCGACCGCCGCGGTGACGCGCCCTCCGGAGGCTCCCGTGGCCGTTTCGGCAGGACCGACCGCCGCGACGGCATCCAGACGATCGGCGGCGACCGTGCCGAGGCGTACGGCGAGCGCCGTACCTCCGACCGGAACCCGGCGGGTCGTTCCTCCACCGGCCGTGGCACCACCGGCCGTGGTACCACAGGCCGTGGCACCACCGGGCGGGCTCCCGCGGCCAAGGCGCCGCTGCGGCCCGGCACGATCGCGAACGACCGGTTCAAGACCGCCCGCCAGCCCAAGCGCGACCCCGACTTCTACGACCGCGACTACGTCGACGAGCGCGACACCACCGAGGTCCCGGACGGCATTCGGCTGCAGAAGGTCCTCGCCCAGGCGGGCGTGGCCAGCCGCCGGGCCTGCGAGGACATGATCGGTGAGGGGCGGGTGACGGTCGACGGCCAGACGGTGCGCCGCTTCGGCGCCCGGGTCGACCCGGCCAGGCAGGTCATCCACGTCGACGGCAAGCGCCTGCCGACCATGCCCGATCTCGTCTACCTCGCGATCAACAAGCCGATCGGCGTGGTCAGCACCATGTCCGACCCGGACGGGCGGCCCTCGCTGGCCGACTTCGTGGCGGACCGCACCGAGCGCCTGTTCCACGTGGGCCGTCTCGACACCGAGACCGAGGGCCTGATCCTGCTCACCAACGACGGCGAGCTGGCCAACCGCCTCACCCACCCGAGCTACGGCGTGCAGAAGAAGTACTGGGCCAAGGTGCCCGGCCGGATCGAGCGCGACCTCGGCCGCCGCCTGAAGAAGGGCATCGAGCTGGAGGACGGCCTGGCCAAGGCCGACTCCTTCACCCTGGTCCAGGAGCACGGCCAGCAGGCCCTGGTCGAGATCGTGCTGCACGAGGGCCGCAAGCACATCGTCCGCCGGATGCTGGAGGAGGTCGGTCACCCCGTGATCGACCTGGCCCGCATCGAGTTCGGCCCGGTCAAGCTGGGCCGCCTCAAGCCGGGCACGGTCCGCGCGCTGACCCTCACCGAGGTCGGGGAGCTCTACGCGGCCGTCGGGCTGTAACCTTCCTGATACGCGAGTCAGAACACGCCGGATCACCCCTCGGGGTGGTCCGGCGTGGGTCGATATGGAGGAACGGCGATGGTGCGGGCGATCCGCGGTGCGATCCAGGTCGAGGCCAACGACCGGGACGAGATCCTGTCCGGGGTCACCGAACTTGTCACCGAGGTGATGGGCCGGAACAGGCTCACCACCGACGACGTGATCAGCGTCATCTTCACGGCCACGACCGACCTCACCGCCGAGTTCCCCGCCCTCGCCGCCCGCAAGCTCGGCTTCCACGACGTCCCGCTGATCTGCGCCTCCGAGATCGACGTCCCGGGCTCGCTGCCCCGCGTGGTGCGGCTGATGGCCCACGTCGACGTCGACCGCCCCCGCCACGAGATCCAGCACGTCTACCTGCGCGGGGCCGTCGCCCTGCGCGTGGACATCGCCCAGTGACCTCCTCGTACGTCGTCACCACCCCCGAGGAGCGCGCGTGAGCGGTCTCGAGAGCGTCCTGATCGTCGGTACCGGGCTGATCGGCACCTCGATCGCCCTGGCGCTGCGCGAGCATGGCGTCACCGTCCACCTGGCCGACCGCGACGCCGCGTCCCTGCGGCTGGCACGGGAGCTCGGCGCGGGCGTGGAGTGGGACGAGGGGACGCGGGTGGACGTCGCGGTCATCGCGATCCCGCCGCACGCGGTCGCGGAGCGGCTCGCCGTCCTCCAGAAGGCCGAGGCGGCCCGGTTCTACACCGACGTGGCCAGCGTCAAGGTGCTGCCGCTCGGCCGGGCGGCCGAGCTGGGATGCGACCTGACGACCTACGTGGCCGGGCATCCGCTCGCCGGCCGCGAACGCTCCGGGCCCGCCGCGGCGCGGGCCGATCTGTTCCTCGGGCGCCCCTGGGCGCTCTGCCCGACCGAGGAGGCCTCGGCCGACGCGGTGGAGATCATGCACGGGCTCGTCAAGCTCTGCGGCGGCGAGGCCGTCAGGATCGGCGCCGAGGAGCACGACCGGGCCGTCGCGGTGGTCTCGCACGCCCCCCACGTGGCCGCCTCCGCGGTGGCCGCCCGCCTCGCGGACGCCCCGGCCGCCGCGCTCGGCCTGGCCGGGCCGGGGGTACGGGACGTGACCCGGATCGCGGCGAGCGACCCGGCCCTGTGGACCGGGATCCTGTCGGGCAACGCGCTGCCGGTGGCCGAGGTGCTGGAGGCGGTGGCGGCCGACCTGGCGGCCGCGGCGGCCTCGCTCCGGTCGGCCGCCGACCCCGCCGCCATGGCGTCCGTCACCGAGCTGCTGCACCGCGGCGTCGCGGGCACCGGTCGCATCCCCGGCAAGCACGGAGGCCCCCCGCGGGCCTACTCCACCGTCCAGGTGATCATCGGTGACCGTCCCGGTGAGCTGGCCAGGCTCTTCAAGGTGGCCGAGGCGGTGGGCGTCAACATCGAGGACGTGCGGCTGGAGCACGCCCCCGGCCTGCCGCTGGGAGCGGCCGAGCTCTGGGTGCAGCCCCAGGCGGTGCCCACGCTGAGCGAGGCCCTCCGCGAGCACGGCTGGCACCTGCCCTGAGGGCCGCTCGGGCCCTCCGGCGAGGGGGCTCGGGTTTCCCCGGGGGCGGCTTTGCGAGGGCCGGCCGCCACCGCCCCCGGACGGGGGGGGGCGGACGCTCGATGCGCGGTTCCTTCCCGGCTCCCGGTAGCCTCGTACGGACAACTGAAGCGGGCTGCAAGGGAGAGGCGTCGTGACCGGACTGGTCGTCGCCATGGACGGTCCTTCGGGATCGGGCAAGTCGAGCGCGTCACGAGGGGTGGCGCGGGCCCTTGGGCTGCGTTATCTCGATACCGGTGCGATGTACCGGGCGATCACCTGGTGGATGCTCCAGCGGGGCGTCGACCTCGCCGACCCCGGCGCGATCGCCGCGCGGGCGCTCGACCCGGTCCTCACGCTGGGCACCGACCCGGACGCCCCCGCGGTGGCCGTCGACGGAGCCGACGCCGCCGGGCCGATCCGTACCGCGGAGGTCACCGCGGCCGTCTCGGCGGTCAGCGCGGTGCCGGAGGTACGGCGCCGCCTGGTGGCCCAGCAGCGTGAGATCATCGGCACGGGCGGGATCGTCGTCGAGGGCCGTGACATCGGCACGGTCGTGGCGCCCGACGCCGCGGTCAAGATCTACCTGACCGCGAGCGCGGACGCCAGGGCGCTGCGCCGTACGGCGGAGCTGAACGACACCACGGTGGAGGCGCAGCGGACCGCGATGGCCCGCCGCGACACCCTCGACTCGACCCGCGCGACGGCCCCGCTGGCCAAGGCGGACGACGCCGTCGAGCTCGACACCACGGCGCTGAACCTCGAAGAGGTCATCGCCGAAATACTGCGTGTGATTAAGGAAAAGGCGTGACCGGGGAATACGACGACAACGGCTGGATCGACGCGGAGCTCGCCGATCCGGGGACCGACGACAGCTCGACGAACGACGGGGGCGACCGGGACGAGGCGTACGACAACGCCCCGCAGCCGGTCGTGGCCGTGGTGGGCCGCCCCAACGTGGGCAAGTCCACCCTGGTCAACCGGATCATCGGCCGCCGCGAGGCGGTCGTGGAGGACGTGCCGGGGGTGACCCGCGACCGTGTCACCTACGACGCCACCTGGCGGGGACGCCGCTTCACGGTGGTCGACACCGGAGGCTGGGACCCGGACGCGACCGGCATGGCGCTGAAGATCGCCGAGCAGGCGCAGGTGGCGGCCGAGCTGGCCGACGTGATCCTGTTCGTGGTGGACGCCGTCGTGGGCGTGACCGACGCGGACGAGATCGTCGGCCACGTGCTGCGCGGGTCCGGCAAGCCGGTCATCCTCGCCGCCAACAAGGTCGACAACCAGCAGATGGAGCTGGAGGCCGCCGGTCTCTGGTCCCTGGGCCTGGGCGAGCCGCAGCCGGTCTCGGCGCTGCACGGCCGTTCCAGCGGTGACCTGCTGGACGTGATCCTGGAGAAGCTGCCCGAGACGCCGGAGCAGCGCTTCGGCGCCGAACGCGGCCCGCGCAGGGTCGCCCTGGTCGGCAAGCCGAACGTGGGCAAGTCCTCGCTGCTGAACAAGCTGGCAGGCTCCGAGCGGGTGCTGGTCGACCCCATGGCGGGCACCACCCGCGACCCGGTCGACGAGCTGATCGAGCTCGGCGGCAAGACCTGGCGGTTCATCGACACCGCCGGCATCCGGCGGCGCGACCGCGAGCTCAAGGGCGCCGACTTCTACGCGAGCATGCGCACCCGGGGGGCCCTGGAACGCTCGGAGATCGCGGTGGTGCTCATCGACGCCAGCGAGGTGCTGACCGAGCAGGACCTGCGGATCATCTCGCTGGTGATCGAGTCCGGCCGGTGCATGGTGGTGGCGTTCAACAAGTGGGACCTGCTGGACGAGGACCGCCGCTACTACCTGGAGAAGGAGATCGACCGCCAGCTCGTCCGCGTACCGTGGGCGTTGCGGGTCAACATCTCCGCCAAGAACGGCTGGCACGTCGACCGGCTCGTCCCGGCGATCGAGAAGGCGCTGGACTCCTGGTCGACCCGGGTGCCCACGGCCCGCCTGAACGCCTTCCTGACCGACCTGGTGGCGGCCACCCCGCCGCCGGTCCGCAGCGGCAAGCAGCCCAAGATCCTCTTCGCCACCCAGGCGTCGACGGAGCCGCCGAAGTTCGTGCTGTTCACCTCGGGCTTCCTGGAGGAGACCTACCGCCGCTTCATCGAGCGCCGGATCCGCGAGGAGTTCGGCTTCGCCGGCTCGCCCATCGAGGTGACGATGAAGATCCGCGAGAAGCGCCAGCCGCAGGGCAAGCGGAAGTAGTCCCCTCCGGGGGGCGATCCCGCGAACGAACGAACGACCCGGCCCGTGCCGGGTCGTTCGTTCGTCTCCGGGTGATCCGCGAGTGCCGGTCGCCCGCCCTCCGGTCGTCCGCAGGTCCATCGTCCGGTGGACTCCGGCGTCCGGTGAACTCCAGCGGGGCGGGGCTTACCTTCCGGGGGTCTCGCGCACCGGACCGGAGCCGGGCAGCAGCAGCGCGGTCAGCGCGCCCACCCCGCACAGGACGGCGGTGATCAGGAAGATCTCGCTGTACTCGGTGTGCAGCGCCGCCTTGATCGCCGCCTGGTACTCGGCCAGCCGGGTGGCGTACACGGCCGCGTCCACCCCGAACGGCAGGGGGGTGTCCAGGTCGGCGGTGAGGGACTGGAAGCGGTGGAAACCCCAGGCGGACAGGGCCGCGACACCGAGCAGCATGCCCATCATCCTGGCCACGACCACCGCGGCCGAGGACACCCCGTGCTGGGCGGCGGGGACGACGCGCAGCACCGCCGAGGAGATCGGCGCGATCACCAGGCCGAGGCCCAGACCGGCGACGACGAGGTCGACGTCCATCCGGTACCCGGCCGAGGCCAGGTCCAGCGGCCACTGGCCGATCCGCACGTACCCGGCCGCGGCCACCGCGAGCCCCGCCACGCACACCGCGCGCTCGCCGTACCGGCGGGAGAGGAACCCGCCCGCCACCGCGGCCACGGAGAGCGCGACCAGGAAGCGCGAGAGCACCAGGGCGCCGTCCAGGGCCGGCAGGTTCAGCAGCGTCTGCGCCGACAGCTGTACGTCGACCAGGGTGACCAGCAGCGCCGCGCCGGTCACGAAGGCGACCCCGAGCGTGGCGAAGAACGGGCGGCGCAGCGCCCCGGTCAGGTCGATCAGCCGGGTCCTGGCGCGCGCCTCCCAGACGGCGAACGCGGCACCGGACACCACCCCGGCGGCGATGGCGGGCAGGCCCCACGGCGGAAGGACGGCCCCGCCCGGGTCGGGGTTGTACAGCCCGACCACCAGCAGGCCCAGCGCGAGCGCCAGCAGCAGGCCGCCGACGACGTCGACGCGCTCGGCCTGGTCAGCGCCGTGGCCGTGGCGGGCCCGGTCGCAGGCGGGCGGCGGTACCGACCGCTGCACGGCGATCGCGGCCAGGGCCACCAGCGGAAGGTTCAGCCAGAAGATCGACCGCCAGCCGCCGAGCTGCACGCCGCCGAGCTGGAGGGTGGCCGGGACCAGCGCGGCCAGCGCGGCGCCGTACAGCGGGCCCAGCACGCTGCCGAGCTCCTGGGCCGAGCCCACCGCGCCGAGCGCCACCGGACGCTCGTCCTCCTCCCACAGGTCCCCGATCAGGGCCATGGTGATCGGCAGCAGCGCGCCGCCCGCGACGCCCTGCAGGGCCCGTCCCGCGACCAGCCAGGGCACGGTCTCGCCCAGCGCGGTGACGACCGAGCCCACGGCGAAACCGGCCAGACAGAGCTGGATGAGGGGGCGCCTGCCGTACCGGTCGGAGAGCCGGCCGAGCAGCGGCATGGCCGCGATGTAGCCGAGCAGGAAGCCGGTGACGATCGGGGTGGCCCGCTCCAGGTGGTTGAGCGGGACGTCGACGTCCCTGGCGATGTCGACGAGGACGGTGACCACGACGTACGCGTCCAGGGCGGCCAGCAGGACGGCGGTGCCGCCGACGCCGAGGGCGACCCGCCGCCTGGCCGCGGAGCCACGGCCCAGGGGGGCCGGGGAGGTGGGGGAGCCACTCCCGGAACCGTCGGCGCCACCCCCGGACAGGGCGGAGCCGGTGAGGGAACCCTCGGGGGAGCCGGGGGAGCCGGGGTCCGGGCGACGGTCCCCGGGGGCCCCGGGGGCGAGGTGGGACACCGTCACCCCGCCGGGGCGGTGATCTCGACCGGTACGTCGTAGTCGCCGAAGCCCACGATCACCTTGCCGCCGGTCAGCGGCAGGTCCGCCTTGATCAGCCGGGCGGTGGCCCGGTCCATCCACAGCGTCGCGTCGACGTTCTGCGCGATGCCGGGCACCATCGTGGCGAGCACCTGCTTGGAGAGGGTGGCCGTCACCCGGTAGACGTCGGCGCCGTCCAGGGTCTCGGCCGCCTGCGTCTTCGGGTTCTGCGCGGTGCCCAGGAGCTGCACCACGCCCCGGTCGGGGTCGAGGATGGCCGACGGGTCGTAGATCGCCGCCAGCTGGCTCCGTGACATCTTCTGGAAGCCGCCGGTCGCGCCCTTGAAGTGGACGGTCTCCCCGAGCAGCACGAAGCTGATCTCCTGCAGCGTGCCCAGCACGTCGACCTGGAGGGTGCCGTCCGCGTCACCGGTCCCCGTGAGGCGGCCGGAGGCCTTCTTGACCTGTACCGGCGGGGTGCCCTCGGTCTCCATCGAAAAGGTGACGGACTTCGCGGCGCGTGCCGCCTCCGCGGACTTCTTGACCAGTTCGGTACCGCTGGGAAGGGGCGCGGCCGTGGCGCCGGCTCCGCCTCCCCCGCTGCATGCGGTGATCAGGGAGAGCGCGGCGATCACCGCGGCGATGAGGATCCGGCGAGCAGGCATGGCCGGATCGTAGCCATCCCCCGGTCTACTCGTGGAGAACGGGGGGTATCGGTTTCGCGTCAGCGAATGCCCTTGAGGTGCTTGACCACGGGGGCGTACGCCGTCTCCAGCTCGATGAGCTGATCGTCGGTGAGCAGGTCGATGAAGTGCCGGCGCACGCTGCCGACGTGGTGCGGCGCGACCTTCTGGATGGTGGCCCAGCCGTGTTCGGTGAGCACGGCGAAGGTGCCGCGCCGGTCGTCGGCGCACGTCTCCCTGGCGACCAGGCCGGCGCTCTCCATCCGCGAGATCTGGTGCGACAGCCGGCTGCGGGACTGGATCGTGGCCTCGGCCAGGTCGCTCATCCGCATGCGGCGGTCGGCGATCTCCGACAGGTTCACCAGGATCTCGTAGTCGTTCAAGGAGAGCCCGAAGGGCTGTAACTCCCGGTCGAGGCGGTGTTCGAGAAGTTTGTGGGCGGCCAGATGGGCGCGCCATGCCCCCTGCTCGATCGGGGAGAGCCAGTGGGTCTCCTCACCGTCCACCGGTCGTTCACCCCTCTCGTCCACCGCTCCCGTGGCGCCGGTGGCCTCACCGGCCCCGGTGCTCTCGGTGGTCTCATCCCCCGGCCGACCACTCCGCTCGCCGGATGAGGCTTGCTTCACGGTCATAGATCAGAATCTACCTCACAGGATGCCGATCTTTCGTGGTCGCCGACATGGTGTTCCGGCGTCGATCATGTCGTGGATCACCGGATCCCACGGCTCTGCCTGCCCGCTCGTTTCGTGTCATGTACGGATACGTATGGCGTCCCGCGGTGGTTCACGGCACCGCCGCCGGACGGGTCAGCGGGCGCACGTAGGGTGACCGCATGGGGGAGAACGCGGCGGGTACGGGTGCCGGGGCCGAGACCGGAGGGGGGACCGGGGGCGGGGCGGCGTCGGAGAGCCTGATCACGGTGGTCGTGGCGGGCCTGGCCAACCTGGCGATCGCCGTCGCCAAACTGGTCGCCGGGCTGATCAGCGGCTCCTCGGCGATGCTGTCCGAGGCCGCGCACTCCGCCGCCGACACCCTCACCGAGGTGCTGCTGTACGTCGCGGTGCGCAGGGGCGGTCAGCCCGCCGACGCGCGGCACCCGTTCGGGCACGGCAGGGCCGGGTTCTTCTGGGGGCTGATGGCGGCCTTCGCCACCCTCGTCGGCGGGGCCGGGTTCTCCATCACCCACGGCGTGCACGAGATCGGCGCGGGCGAGAGGCTCAGCGATCTGACGATCTCGTACGTGGTCCTCGCGGTCTCGTTCCTGATCGAGGGGGTGTCGTTCCTGCGGGCCCTGGCGCAGGTGCGCGGCCAGGCCCGCCGGTACGAGGTGAGCCCCCGGCGGTACGTCACGAAGACCTCCGACACCGCGCTGAAGGCCGTGCTCTTCGAGGACGCCGCGGCCCTGGCCGGGCTGCTGATCGCCGGGGCGGGCCTGCTGGCCGCCGAGCTGACCGGCTCGTCCGTCTGGGACGGCGTCGCCTCCGTGCTGATCGGCCTGCTGCTCCTGTGGGTCGCGATCAACCTGATCCGGACCAACGTCTCGCTGCTGATCGGCCAGGCCGCGCCCGCGTCGATCGCCGAGCGGATCGGTGAGGAGATCCGGTCCATGCCCGAGGTCGAGAACGTGGTGGAGCTGCTGACCATGATGATGGGCCCGGGGGAGATCCTGGTCGCGGCCCGGATCGACTTCGTGGACGAGGCCACCGGGGCGAGCCTGGAACGGGCCGCCGACCGGGTGGAGGGCACGCTCAGGGAACACTTCCCGCAGATCGTGCAGGTGTTCCTGGACCCCACCCCCGGCCTGGGCGCCCGGGAGAACCCGGACGCCGGAGACCGCTCGGGGACGCGCGACCGCCCGGGTGCCGGCCGTGACGGGCGGGGAGGGCGGGACGACCTGGAGAGCGGCGACGCCCCCGCGGACCCCGCGCCTCCGACCACGGACCGGCCCGTGAGGCCGCGCCGGTGACTGGACTGAGGAGCGAAGGAGCGAAGCGGATGAGCGACGAGGGAAGTCACCGGATAAGAGCGGCCTCACCGCGACGCGAAGCGTCGCCATCAACCGCGCCATCAACACAACCATTTCTCGATCTCGTCCGGGTGCCGGGGAAGACCCGAGGACAACATGTGGGCCCCGTCGGCGGTGATGACGAGGTCGTCCTCGATGCGCACCCCGATGCCGCGCAGTTCCGGCGGGAGCGTCAGGTCGTCGGGCTGTAGGTAGAGGCCGGGTTCGACGGTCAGCACCTGCCCCTCCTCCAGTACGCCGTCCAGGTAGACCTCGGAGCGGGCCCTGGCGCAGTCGTGCACGTCCATCCCGAGCATGTGGCCGCTGCTGCACAGCGTGTAGCGCCGGTACAGGCCGCTGCCGGGTTCCATGGCCTCGTCCGCGCTGATCTTCAGCACGCCCCAGTCGTGCAGTCCCTCCGCGATGACCCGCATGGCCGCGCGGTGGAAGTCGCGGAAGCGCGCGCCGGGCCGCAGGGTGGCGATCGCCGCCTCCTGGGCCCGGTAGACCAGCTCGTAGACCTGGCGCTGGACCGGGTCGAAGCGGCCGGACAGCGGCAGGGTCCTGGTGATGTCGGCGGTGTAGAGGTGGTCGGTCTCCACGCCCGCGTCCAGGAGCAGCAGCTCGTTCTCGTTCAGCCGCCCGTCGTTGCGGATCCAGTGCAGCACGCACGCGTTCGCGCCGGAGGCCACGATGCTGTCGTAGCCGACCGCGTTGCCCTCCAGGCGGGAACGGAGCCCGAAGACCCCCTCCAGGTAGCGTTCGCCGCGCCGGTGCTCCAGGGCCGCGGGCAGCGCCCGTGCCACGTCCTCGAACCCCCGGACGGTCGCCTCCACCGCGAACCGGAGCTCGGCGATCTCCCACTCGTCCTTGATCAGCCGCATCTCGGACAGGAACGTCTCCAGTTCGGCGTCCCCGTCGTGGGGGGCGACGCGCCTGTCGACCGAGGCGTCCACCCCGCGCAGCACTCGCGCGGGCCCGCCGAGCAGGTCGTCCAGCCGGTCGATCGGCGCGCAGGCGATCTGCAGGAGCGCCTCGGCCTCCGCCAGGTCGGGACGCCGTCCCACCCAGAACTCGCCGTAGCGGCGGTCGCGGTAGAACTCCTGGCCGGCCTCGCCGGGCGCCGAGCGCGGCGAGCGGGGGCGCAGGAACAGCACGGCCTCCCCGGAGGGTTCGACGACCAGCACGTCGTCGGGCTCCTGGCCGCCGGTGAGATAGGCGAACGCGGTGTGCGCCCGGAACCGGTGGTCGGAGTCGTTGCTGCGCGTCGTGAGCGTGCCGGAGGGGATGACGAGCTGTTCGCCGGGGAACCGGGCGGCGAGCGCGGCGCGGCGCTTGGCGGTGTAGGAGACCTGCGGAAGCGGCGCCAGGTCGTCGCGGTGGGTGTCGGCCCAGCCGGTCGTCATGAACGCGGCGAGTGCGTCGGAGACCGGCAGGTCGTGGCTACCGATATTGAGCTTTTGGGTCATTTTGTCCCCGGGAGCGAAGGTCTGCGTGTGCCGCCCACGCTAACCGGAGCGCCACGGCCGCGCATCCCCGGTGATGCACGACCGCGGCGCGGCCCGTTCCCCGATCCGTACCGGACGGCCCGTTCCCCGATCCGTACCCGGAACCGTGCCCGGCCGGTGCCCGTCCGACGGCCTGATCGGCCGGTCCGATCGGTGCCCGGCCGAGGCCCGGTCCGGGGCCCGCCGGTCAGCCGACCGGGACCTGGTACTCCTTGGCCAGGTCGGAGGTGGCGGCCTCCTTGAAGATCTTCGCGCCGCCCAGGGCCTCCTTGTCCGGCTTGACGACGTACGACAGCAGCGAGGCGGGCCTGTCGAACGAGGTGAAGTCCATCACGGCGCCGAACTCCTCGCCCCAGGCCGACTGGCTGCGGTGCGCGGCCACCACGCCGGCCCGGCTCAGGTCCTTGTTCTCGCAGGCCTTCCTGAGCGCGTCGACCACGATCGCCGCCGACGAGTAACCGGCGGCCACGCCGCTGTCGATCGCGGTGTCGGGGTACTTCGCGGCGTAGTCGGCGGCCAGCTTCTTCATGGCGGCGTTGTCGGCGCTGATCGGCGTGCCCGCGGTCATGAAGTAGAAGTCCTTCAGCAGCGCGGGCCCGGCCGGGGTGGGCAGCAGCTGCGGGGAGTAGGCCGAGTTGCTGCCGACGAACGGCACGTCCATGCCCTTGGCCAGCGAGACGCCGACGAGCGAGGCGGTCTGCCGGGGCCCGACCGAGACCAGGATGGCCTTGACGCCCTCGGCCTTGAACGCCGCGACCTGGGCGCTCATGTCCTGGTCGGTGGCCTTGATCTTCTGCTCCACCAGGGTGAGCCCGAGCTTGCCGGTGGCGAACTTGGACCCGTTCAGCGCGCTCTCGCCGTAGTCGCCCTCGAAGTACAGGTGGCCGATCTTGTCCCCGGACTTGACGCCCTTCTCCTTGGTCAGGAAGTCGACCGCGTTGATCATGTCGATGTCGTACGTCGTCCCGGTGACCTGGATCGGCTTGCTGCCCAGCAGCGCGGTCGCCCAGGCCTGCGGGATGGTGAGCATCTGGTCGGCCTCGAGGCGCTGCTTGATGGCGTTGACCATCGGCGAGCCCACGACGTGGGCCAGCGCCACCGTCCGGGGGGCGATCTCGGTGTAGGTCGCGACCGCCTTCTGCGCGTCGTAGCCGTGGTCGCGCACCAGGGCCTCCAGCTGCCGCCCGCACACGCCCCCGGCCGCGTTCGCCTGCTCGAAGTACAGCTGCTGGGACTGGGTCAGGCTCTTGCCGAACGAGGCGTACGGGCCGGTGAGGTCGGTCATCAGACCGAGAGTGATCTTGTCCGCGGTGACGCCGGGACCGGTCTTCACACCGTCCCCCCCGACGGCGGAGGGGGCGGCGCCCCCGCTGCCCCCGGTGGCCTTCTCGCTGGCGCACGCGGTGACGGCCAGGGCCAGGACGGCGAGCGCCGCCATGCGCCGGACCGGGGTTCTCGAGTTTCGCATGTGATCAGTTCCTTGGGTCGGGGGACGGGGCGGGAGAGGGGGACAGCGGGGCCTGCCTCGCGGGTGCGGCGGTGCCGGCCCGCCCTCGCAGGGCGAGACCGGCCCGCCTGGCGAGGCCGAGCAGCCCGCCGGGCAGGAAGAGCACGATGACGACGACGGCGGCGCCGTACAGGATGCGGGCCGCCTCGGCGGGGGAGACCCCACCGGATCCGGGCTCGGCCACCAGCGGCAGGGCGTCGCTGTAGCGGCTGAGCACCTGCGGGAGCATCGAGATGAAGAAGGCGCCGATGACCGCGCCCGCGACGGAGCCGAGCCCGCCGATGATGATCATCGCGAGGTAGTCGAGGGAGAGCAGCAGGCCGAAGTAGTCCGGTACGGTCCGCTGGAAGACCAGGGCGACCAGCACCCCGGCCAGCCCGGCGTACATCGAGGAGAGCACGAACACCCCGGCGCGGTAGCGCGCCACCGGCACGCCCATCACCCCGGCGGCGATCTCGTGGTCGCGGATGGTGTTCATGGCCCGTCCGGGCCTGCCGCGCAGCACGCCGCGGGCGAACAGCGCCGCGCCGGTCAGCAGGACCAGCCCCAGGAACCAGAGCCGTTCCAGCGCCCCGAACGGCACCTGGGCGATCACCAGCTCGGGGGTGTCGGCGAAGACGAGCCCGAACAGCTCCATCGGCGGCACCGGGCGCCCGTTGTAGCCGCCCGTCACGGGTTCGGCGTTGAACAGCACGTGCTGGCCGACGAAGATCAGCGCCAGGGTCGCGATGCCCAGGTAGGCGCCCTTCAGGCGGCCGGCGATGGGGCTGAACAGCCCGCCGGCCGCGCCCGCGGCCACCACCGCGAGCAGCGCGGCCAGGGGGGTGGGCAGGCCCAGGCCGCCGAGGGCGTGCGCGCCGCCCTCGGGCTCGGAGGAGAAGTAGACGTAGGCGTACGCGCCGACCGCGAGGAAGAACGCGTGGCCCATGGACAGCTGGCCGGTGGCACCCGTCAGCAGGTTGATGCCGATCGCCCCGATCGCGGCCGACATCGCGAAGAGACCGGCCTGCAGCCAGAAGCCCTCCAGGTAGAACGGCACGGCGACCGCCACCGCGGCCAGCGCGACGCAGGCGAGGATGACCTTCTTAGACACGCGCCAGCTCCCTCGTCCCGAACAGCCCCGCGGGGCGGATGAGCAGGACCACGATCATCACGAGGAACGGGGCGACGTCGCCGATGCCCCGTCCCAGGAAGGCCAGGTCGTTCTGGTAGCCGCTCATCATGGCCTCGGTGACGCCGATGATGAGCCCGCCGGCCAGTGCCCCGGTGGTGGAATCCAGGCCGCCGAGGATCGCCGCGGGGAACGCCTTCATCGCCGCGAACGTGGTGCTGCGGTCCAGCCCGGGGGTGGGGAAGACGCACAGGAAGAGCGCGGCGACCGCGGCGAGCGCACCCGCCACGGCCCAGGCCCCCATCGAGACCCGCCCGCGCCGCACGCCCATCAGCGCGGCGGTCTCGGAGTCCTCGGCGGTGGCCCGCATGGCGATGCCCCAGTTGGTGTACTTGAAGGCCAGCAGGAACGCGGTTATCAGGGCGGCGGCCACTCCCAGGGCGACCACCCGGGTCTGCGCGACGCTGACCTCCCCCAGGTGCAGCACCCGGTCGCGCCACGGGTCGCCCAGGGCGAGCACGTCGGTGCCGATCCGCCGGGTCAGCTCGGTGACGAGCACGATGTCGACGCCGATCGTCACGATCGCCAGGACGCTGTGCGAGGTGACGTTCGCCCGGCGGATGATGAGGAACTCGATCAGCGCGCCCACCACGGCCGCCACGGTGACGCCCAGCGCCAGGGCCGCCCAGAAGCCGACCGACGGGTGCAGCTTGGCGACCACGAAGCCGCCGACCAGCAGCAGCGAGGCGTGCGCGAAGTTCACCACCTCGGTCGCCTTGAAGATGATGACGAAGCCCAGGGCGATGAGCGCGTAGACGGCCCCGACGGAGATCCCGTTCACCAGGAGCTCAAGAAAAGTGATCATGAAGTGACCCCTCCGGTCCCGTCCGCGCCGTCGATGCCGTCGATGGTGACGCTCTCGGCCGCCGCGCCCAGGTAGGCGCGGACGACGCCGGGGTCGTTCTGCACCTCGGCGGGCGTCCCGTCGGCGATGCGCCTGCCGAAGTCCAGGACGGTCACCGCGTCGGCGAGCCGCATGACCATCCCCATGTCGTGCTCGACCAGCAGGATCGAGATGCCGAGGCTCTCGCGCACCGCCATGATCAGCTCGGCCATGTCGCGCCGCTCGCCGCCGTTCATCCCGGCCACCGGCTCGTCCAGCAGCAGCAGCCGCGGCTCCATGCACAGGGCCCGGGCCAGCTCCACGCGTTTCTGCACCCCGTACGGCAGGAGCCCTACCGGGGTGGCGAGCCGCTCGGCGAGCCCGACGAACGTGGCGATCTCGGTCACCCGTTCGCCGTGCGCGGCGGCCTCGCGGCGGGCCGACGGCAGCCGCAGCCCGGCCGAGACGAACCCGGCGCGGGTCAGCCGGTGACGGCCGAGCATGAGGTTGTCGCGTACCGACAGGTGCGCGGAGAGCGCGATGTTCTGGAAGGTGCGCGCCACGCCCAGGGCGGCGATACGGTGCGGGGCCAGCGCGGTCAGCTCGGCGTCGCCGAACCGCACGCTGCCCGAGGTGGCGCGGTAGACGCCCGACAGCACGTTGAAGCAGGTCGACTTGCCCGCCCCGTTGGGCCCGATCACCGCGTGCACGCTGCCCGGCTCGACGGTGAAGCCGACCGCGTCCAGCGCGGTGAGCCCGGCGAACCGCACCGTGACGTCGCGGACCTCCAGCCGGGGGACGGAGTCCTCCATACCGCCTGGTTGGTATGTCGTGCTCACGCCGGTTCCCCCGCCCGTCCCGGTCGCCTCGGTCACGACGACCACCTCGCCAGGACCGGGCGGGACGACGCGGCGGCCCGGCCGGTCGCGGGCAGGTCCTCGGGGGCGTCCTCGATGCCCAGGTAGCGGCGGCGCACCTCGTCGCTGGCGGCGAGCTCGGCGGCCGGTCCGGAGAGCACCACCTCGCCCACCTCCAGCACGTAGGCGTGCGAGGCGAGCGTCAGGGCCATCGCGGCGTTCTGCTCGACCAGCAGGACCGTGGTGCCCCGGGCGTTGATCTCACGGACGGTGTCGGCGATCCGGGCGGCCATCATCGGGGCCAGGCCGAGGGTGGGCTCGTCCAGCAGGAGCATCCTGGGGGAGGCCATCAGCGCCCGGCCGATGGCGAGCATCTGCTGCTCGCCGCCGGACAGCAGCCCGGCGCGCTGCCCGGCGCGCTCGGCCAGGACCGGGAAGAGCGTGAGCACCTCCCGCCTGGCCTCGGCCGCGGCGCGCCGGTCGGGAGCGCCGAGCGCGCCGGCCCGCAGGTTCTCCTCCACGGTCATCCGGGCGAACACCCGCCGTCCCTCGGGGACCTGTACGACGCCGCCGGCCACCACCGCCGAGGTGGCGGCCCCGGACAGGCGCTTCCCGCCGAAGGCGATCTCGCCGGAGGTGATCCCGCCCCGGTGGAACCTCAGGGTGCCCGACACCGCGCGCAGCAGGGTGGACTTCCCCGCGCCGTTGCCGCCGAGCACCGCGACGACCGAGCCGCGCGGGACGTCCAGCGAGACACCCCGCAGGGCAAGGACCGGGCCGTAGCTCACCGCCAGATCCCTGACGACCAGCCCGGAGTCCCCGGGCGGGCGAGGGTCGTGCACGTCCATGTTCTGCCTCCTGACAGCCGATGAACGCACCCAACCGAGGCGGTTCACCGGCGTCCAGAGGCGGGCGTGAAGTCGGGGCGGGCGCCCAGGCCGGACGGGTGCGGGTTGTGCACCGGCACAACCCCTCATCACGAAACAGAACAGAACCTTGTTCCGTACGTGTTCTGCTGACACCATCACCGGATGGGGACCCGGCCCGTCACCGACGACGAAGTACGCAGGATCATGCGGCTGGCCGCTCGCAGGCTGCTGCTGAGACTTCCCGAGCTGACCGACGAACTCGTCGCCAAGATCCGCGACACCGACGAGGCCTATCGCCGGATGGTACCGACCGACGACCACTGGCAGAGCGTGTACGAGGCGATGCGCGACGGCATCGGAGCCATTCTGCTCCCCAGGCCGGAACGGCGCGACCTGCCCCAGGCGGAGAAGACCGCCCGCCGCAGGGCCGAGCAGGGCCTGCCCATGGACTCACTGCTGCGCAGCTACCGCCTCTCGGCGCAGGTGATGTGGGACGGACTCATCGACGTCGTCGCCGAAGAGGACTCCGACAGCCTGCCCGTGCTCATCCGCAGCGCCACCAAGGTCTGGCACGCCATCGACCGGCAGGCCATCGCCGCCGCCGAGGCCTATCGAAGACGGGAGGCCGAGATGTTCGGCCGCACAGCCGAAAGGGTCCAGTCCCTGCTGGACGCGCTCCTGGAGGACCGGGCCGACGCCGCCCTGGTCCGCAGCGCCGCCGCCGCGCTCGACCTGCCCGAGCTGGGCCGGTACGCCGTCGTCATCACCCGGCTGCCCGGCCGGCACGACCACGGCGACGACGAGCCTCGGCCGACCTCGCTGGGCACGATGCGGCTGCTGTGGCGGATGCGCCCCGACTACGAGGTCTCGGTGGTGCTGCTGCACGAGGCAGGCATGGACGACCTGGCCGGAGAGCTGCGCCCGCACGTCACCGGCTGCGCCGGGATCAGCCCGGTCGTCGAGGGGCTGGCCGAGCTGGGCCGCGCCCGGCGGCTCGCCGAGCTGGCCCTGCGGACCTGCGTGGGCGACGGCCCGGAGATCGCCCGGCTGGAGGACCGGCTGCCCGCCGCGCTCGTGGTCAGCCAGCCCGAGCTCGCCGGCCATCTCAGCGGGGCCGTGCTCAGCCCCATCCTCGCCCTCGACCAGGCCGACCGCGAGGTGCTGCTCGGCACCCTGGAGGCGTGGCTGCGCTGCGAGGGCTCGGCCATGCGCGCGGCCGGGCAGCTCTACTGCCACCGCAACACGGTCTTCAACCGCATCCGCCGCATCGAGCAGCTCACCGGGCGCTCGCTGGCACGCCCGCTGGACATCGTGGAGCTCACCCTGGCCCTCGACGCGGTACGGCTGCTACCCGTAACGTAACAATCACACCCTTTGCTCCTTCGGACGCTTAGCCCGAGGCCCGATCGGGCAAAGGAAAGGGATACCCGCGCCAGGCGAACCGAGGTGGTGTCGATGCTGATCGGTACGATTCTGCAAGGCAAGGGGACGCAGGTGGCGACCGTGCGCCCGGACGCGACGGTCACAGAGCTCCTGGCCGTTCTGGCAGGGAACAACATCGGCGCCGTGGTGGTGTCCGAGGACGGCGAGTCGATCGCCGGCATCGTCTCCGAGCGCGACGTGGTGCGGCGGCTGCACGACCGCGGCGCGGGCGTGCTGGACGACGCGGTCTCGTCCATCATGACGACCGAGGTCCGTACCTGCCCTCCGGACGCCGACGTCGAGGACCTGCGCCAGACCATGACCACGCACCGCATCCGGCACGTGCCGGTCGTCGACTCCGGCCGGCTGGCCGGGATCGTGAGCATCGGCGACGTGGTCAAGAGCTCGATCGAGGCCCTGGAGAGCGAGAAGGCCTACCTGGTCGACTACCTCCAGCACTGATCCCGCGGCCCGTAGCGCCCGTCCCGGGCACGGCCGGCCGGGACGGGCCCGCGAGCGGTCCACGAGGGCCCCTGGCCGGTCCGCGGCAAGGCCCGCAAGGCCGCCGGGGGCACGGAGACGACGAACGGGCCCGGCGCCTCGCGCCGGGCCCGTCGCACGTGCTGCTCCGCCCCTACTGCACGGTGATCCTGTCGACCTCGATGGTCACGCCCTTGACCTGCGGTGTCGACGTGCCCGTCGTCACCGTCCCGGCCCCGGGACTGACGCCCTTGATCTTCATCGTGTAGCTCAGGGTGCCGCCCGGAGCGCCGGGCGTGCTGGTCACCCGGAGGTCCTGGGTCGGCGGGCCGCTGATCTGGCCGCCGGCCGTGCCTTCGGCGTTCTCGGCGCCCACGGTCAGGCCGTAGCCCGCCGGGGGGTCACCGGGCAGGTTCTCCGGGTCGTAGGTGTAGGTGATGTCCTCGGTCCCGTTGAGCCCGATCCACTGCTGGAACACCTTGGTGTCGGTGGTGCCGTACGGGTTGACCCGCCACTCGACGACGAGCCAGTCGCTCACGCCGTCGGTGAGGGTCCCGACGTAGACGCCCGGCGTGCCGGTGCCGTCCAGGTCGGTCCAGTACGGGGCCAGCACGTTGTTCGGGGGCGCCGGATCGGGGAGGGTCTGCGGCTGGAACGAGATGTCGGTCGCTCCCGCGCTGCCTCCGGCGATCGTGTACCCGTTGGAGACGACGCCGATCCTGGTGTAGGTCCTGCCCGCGTACTGGAAGGCGGGAACGGTGAAGTTGAGCGCCTGCTCATCACCGATCGGCGTCGGGGCGATGCCGAAGGCGTCGAGGGGCAGGTACGGTGCGGGGCCGGTGCCCGGGGCGATGCCCGGCCTGTCCGGCTGCCTGGCCGCCAGGGTGGTCTTGGCCGTCGCGATCTGGGTGCCGATCTTGGCGGCGCCGGTGACCGAGTTCAGCCGCAGCTTGGAGTCCAGCGTGCTGACCGCGGTGACCTCGGCGTCCTCGAGGGTCTCGTTCTTCACGGTGACCGTGCAGGTGGACTCGCCGGTGTTGCGCGCGATGGTGGCCGGGACGCAGGTCTGGTCCACCGGGATGGCGCCCTCCTTGCGGAAGAACGCGACCGGCAGGTGCAGTTTGCGGGAGCCGCCGACCTGCTTGAGGTCCACCTGGCCGAAGTACTGGCCCTCGGGCAGGTCCGGAGCGGTGATGACCACCTTGAACGTGGCGGTCTTGCCCGGCTTCACGCTCAGCAGCGGCGGCAGCACCGTGATGTTGGCGCCGCTGACGGTCTTGCCCGTGGCCGTGAAGATGAGCGTCTTGTCCGTGACGTTGGTGACCTTCCGCTCGGCGGTGATGAGACCCGGCATGATCGGGGCGTTCACCGACGGCAGGTTCAGGTCGATGCGGTTCAGCGGGTCGGCGGCCGAGGCCGCGAAGTTCGCGCCGGTCTCGTCCAGGGTGAGGCCGGGGTCGCCGGCCTTGGTCAGGTCGATGCGGCCGCCGCCGGTGTCGAACGGGTCGGCCGGGGTGACGCGGTCCTGCTTGGTGACCGAGGTCTTGGCCGTCGTCTCCAGCGCGGACTTCACCTGGCCGGGGGTCCAGTCCGGGTGCAGCGCGAACAGCAGCGCCGCCGAGCCCGCGACGTGCGGCGACGACATCGAGGTCCCGGAGATGGCCTGGTACAGGTTGCCCTGCGGGCCACCGGCCGGGTCCTCCAGCGTCGGCGTCTGACCGGCCAGGATGTGCAGGCCGGGAGCGGTGACGTCCGGCTTGAGGAAGTCGCCGCCGGGGCCGCGGGAGGAGAACGTGGTGATCGCGTCGCCCTGCCAGGTCGTCTTGGTGCCCTGGGTGAACGAGGCCGTCGCTCCGGGGTTGGCCGTCAGGAACGCCAGCAGCGCGTCCCCCTCGGGCTTGTCGATGTGCACCGACGGGAGCCAGTGGTTGTCGGTCATCACGTCGAGCGGGCTGGAGTTGTACAGGATCATGCCGGCCGCGCCGCCCTGCTTGACGTTGTAGCCCTTCATGACCCGGCCGGGGCCGCGCTCGCAGACGACGATCTTCCCGGTGAACAGCCCGGCGGGCGCCGGGGCCTCACAGAGCGGGTCGGAGTACGGCGGCGCCGAGGCGAGCACCAGCGGCAGCGGCGTGGGCAGGCCGGGCGTGATGGAGGCGCCCTTGAGCGTGGCCGTCGCGCCGCCGGAACCGGCCAGCGTGATGGTCGACTGGAAGGTCCTGGTCTGGGTGGAGGCGGCCACCGTCGTCACCCACGGGGAGACGTGGTTGACCGTCGCCGCGCCCGGCCCGGCGTTGCCCGCCGAGGCCGACACGAGCACGCCCGCCGCGTACGCGTCCAGGAAGGCCAGCTCCACCGGGTCGCTGTAGGGGGAGGTGCCGCCGGAGATCGAGAAGTTGATCACGCGGACGCCGTCGAGGATGGCCCGGCCGACCGCCTGGGCGGAGTCGGAGGGGAAGCAGCCCTCGACGCCGCAGACCTTGTAGACCGACACGTGCGCCGCCGGGGCGATGCCGTGGATCGGTCCGCGGCTGATGCCCAGCGGGTTGGCGTCGGCCACCGGGCCGCCCGCCGAGGTGGTCGCGGTGTGGGTGCCGTGGCCGTTGGAGTCGCGGGCGCTGTCGGGGTAGACCTCGCCGGGGTAGATCGCGTTGTAGGTCTCCAGGAACGGCGCGCCGCCGATGACCTTCCGGTTACAGGTGAACGGGTCGGCCGCGGGGGTCAGCGGGTTGTCGCCGAAGTCGCAGACGCGCGGGGTGCCGTCCTTGGTCGGAGGCACGGCGGGCAGCGTGCCCGGGTCGGCGAACTGGGGGTGCTCCGGCCAGGCACCGGAGTCCAGGATGCCGACGACCACGCCCTTGCCGGACGAGGAGCTGCCGCCCAGCTTGTTGTAGATCGAGGGCGCGCCGATGAACTCCGGGCTGGAGTCGGTCAGCAGCTGCTCGGGCTTGTCCTCCTGGACCGCGGCCACACCGGGAAGCCTGAGCAGGGCCGCCGCCTTGTTGGCGGGCAGGCGCAGCGCGATGCCGCCGTAGACGGTCCGCAGCTTCTGGCCCGCCTTGGCCGTGGGAACGTTCCTCGCCAGCGCGGCCAGGAAGCCGTTCTCCACGTCCTCGATGTGCTTCTGGTACTTCTTGGCGTCGCCGCTCTTGACGTCGAGTGCCCTCCCGGTCTTGGCCGGGCTCGTCGCCGGAAGCCCCTTCAGGCCACCCTGGTAGGCGGCGAAGGAGTCGTAGTCGAGCTTCACCATCACGTTGACCGTGGCGCCCGAGGTGGACTTCAGCAGCCCCTCGTCACTCCGGGCGAGCCTGCCGGTCGGGGACTTCGCGCCCTGTACCGGCTCACCCCCGGTCAGGGGGGTCGCCGTCCACTTGGTGGACGGCGTGGGGGTGGGGGTGGGATCGGCGTTCGCCGGCGGCGCCATCGCCGCGACGAGCCCGACGCCGGCGGCGAGCACCGCCACGCGCCTGATCCTCGGTAAGTGGGGCTTCCTGGTCAACGGACCTCCCTGTTGGAACGTGAACAGCTCACGCGGCAGGGAGGGGGGACGGTCACCCGCGTGCCCGGGGCAGGGCATGCCTGGCAAGGCCTCGACCCTCCCCGTCGGGTGACGCGACCGGCCGCCCACGAGGAGCGGCCGATCATCAGAGGGAGCCTAACCAGAGAGGATTTATTTGCCTAGATCGTGAAATTGACACAATCAACGAATTAATTAGTCAGATTTCAGTGCAGACTCCTGCGGGGTTCCGGGAGAACGTGTTCGGGCTTGATGAGAGCCTTTTGTGTCGCTTTTGTCCGAGCGTGCGCCTGTACCGCGATTTCGGCCGGGTTCCACGTTCCCGTCCTTGGCGGACGCACGGTCCACGGCGACCGGGAAGGCCCGCAGCGCCGTCCGCGCCGTCCGCGCCGTCTACGTCGTCCACGTCGTGCCCGCGGGTCCGCCTCCGCCCGCGCCGGTCTCGCGGGCCGTACGCCACCTGTCCGTGACGGCTCGCAGGCCGTACCCTGGAGGGCGCCGGTCTTCCGCCGGCATCGGTGTCACGTCCGGCCCCCGGGCCTGGCGGTGAAGGGGACGGTGTGAAGCTCAAGCTGGATCTGCACCCCATCTACAACCGGGGCGGGGAGATCGACAAGGCGTTGCGGGGCGTCATCGACGAGGCCATCAGGAAGAAGGCCACCGAGGTCGAGATCATCCCCGGCAAGGGCTCGGGCCAGCTCAAGAAGAAGGTCCTGCGTTTCCTGGAGCAGAAGGAGATCAAGGCCCTCTACCACCGCATCGACAAGGACGCCAAGAACCACGGCCGGCTCTTCGTCTACTTCCGCTACAAGTAGGAAGGACGGGTCTCCGGCCCGCGGAGACCCGTCGTGAACCGCGTCTGACCCGGGTTCCTCGTCCCTCCGGGTCTCATCGAGTCGCGGGCGATTCCGTTGTGACGTGCCCCGCGTGTGCCCTGCGCGGCAGCGTGATGAGGCTCTGCTGAGTACCGGTCTTCAGGGCAGAGACCTGTCAGTGCTGCGCAACGTACGGCTCCCACAGAGCGCCGAGCACCGCCACGGCCGCGAAGGCGATGAGCTGCACGACCACGATGCCGTTACGTCGGCGCCGCCAGGCGGCAACCACGGTAACGATCAAGATCAGGGCCACGACTGCGAAGGAGCCGTAGGCGACGGTGGAGCGAAAGGCCATCTCCGCCTGCCACTGCGCGGGAGAGGGGTCTCCGCCCGAGCAGAGCACGGTGGCGCCGTCGCACAGCACGCCCCGGTTGCGTGCCCGGTCGATGGCGAACCCCGCAGCCGTCAACAGAGCCACGTCCCCGATCAGGACCGCGACACTGGCGCCGATGCGCCCGGTCAAGTCGTCCGTCTTCACGGGCAAAGCCTAGAGGCCGCGCGGATCCGGCGTGTATCCCGGAGCCGGTCGTCGTCCCCGTCCCCACAGTCCGAGCCGACGCCGACAACTTCATCGCGGCGGCGATCAGGTGCGTCACACCGTCGTAGTCGGCCGGAGGTCGTTCGCCGGACTCCTCCGGGGGCCGGGATCGACGACGGTGCCGTGGAGCACGTCCACACCGGCCCGACGCGTGCCGATGGCCGCGGTTCCGGGCCGAACCGTGCCGGATGCCGGGATCAGGCGCGGAACATCGACAGGCGAGCCGTACAGAGGGTCTGCTATCCCCGCCCGAGCCGCGGCAGCGGCGATGGCCGAGCCGGACTCCGCCCCGGCGGTCAGGGGCGGGGCGTGGCCCGCGGCGGGTCCTGCTCCTCGGCCGTGTCGTAGAGGTCGCGGGCGCGGTGGACGGCCTCGATGTGGGTCTCCGCCCAGGTCTTGATGGCCCGCTGGATCGGGAGCAGGCTGCGGCCCAGCGGGGTGAGCTCGTAGTCGACGCGCGGCGGGATCGAGGCGGTGACGGTGCGGCCGACCAGGCCGTCGCGTTCGAGCTTGCGCAGGGTCTGGGTGAGCATCTTCCGGCTGGCCCCGACGACGGTCCGCGCGAGCTCGGCGTGCCGGAGCGGTCCGTCGGCCAGCGCGTCGACGATCAGCGTCATCCACTTGTCGCTCAGCGTCGCGAGCACCTCGTGCCCCGGGCACTCGGCGAGGTCGGCGTTGTACTCCTGCCGTGTGATCTCGCGCTTCTGCGCGGCGCTCAGGGTCACGGTGGGTTCCTCCGGGTACTCCAGGCACTCGCAAGTGCCTTCTTCCCGGGGCCAACCACCGCTGCCTAGCGTTCATTCCGTGAACAACTCCATGACATCGATCGTCGTCCGCACGCCCGGGGGCCCGGAGGTCCTCGAACTGGCCGAGGGCGCGATTCCCGAGCCCGGGCCGCGTCAGGTGCTGGTGCGGGTCGAGGCCTCCTCGCTCAACCCCATCGACCTGTCCGCCCGCGCGGGACGCCTCATCGCCGCGGGCCTGATGCCGCCGATGCCCCGGTTCGGGCTCGGCTGGGACGTCGCCGGGCACGTCGACGCCACCGGGCCGGGAGCCACCCGCTTCCGGATGGGGGACCCGGTCGTCGGGCTGCGGGACCTGCTGTTCGCCGGGGGCGCGCACGCCGGGTACGTGGTGCTGGACGAGCAGGCCTTGGCGCCCGCCCCGGTGTCCGTCCCGCTCACGGACGCGGCCACCCTCCCGCTGAACGCGCTGACCGCGGACCGCGCCCTCGACCTGGCCGGCCTGGAACCGGGCTCGACGCTCCTGGTCACCGGCGCCTCCGGTGGCGTCGGCGGCTTCGCGCTCCAGCTCGCGGCGCTGCGCGGGCTGCGGACGATCGCGCTCGCCCGCCCGCACGACGCCGGCCGGGTCCGCGCCCTGGGCGCCGACGAGGTCGTCACCTCCTCCGACGACCTCGGGCCCGCGGTGCGCGGGATCGTCCCCGGCGGTGTGGACGCGGTGATCGACGCCGCGATCCTCGGCATCACGGCGCACCAGGCGCTGCGCGGCGGCGGCGTCTTCGTCGCGCTCGTCGCCCCGTTCGCGCCGCCCCCGATCCGGGGCACCCGTGTCGTCGTGCAGGAGGTCCTCGCCGACGGGAACCGGCTCGCCGAGCTGGCCGGGTACGTCGACGACGGCGTCCTCACCCTCCGGGTCGCGCACACGCTCCCACTGGAGCGCTCGCGCGAGGCGCACGAGCTGCTGGAGAAGGGCGGTGTCGGCGGCCGGATCGTCCTCACCCCGTGACCGGCGGGCTCACCCCCGTGACCGGCGGACCGGCCGGTCCTGGCGAAGTCCGGCCCGTGCCATGATCCGGACATGGCGGACGACCGCGTGAAACCGGCCCGGAAGGGGAATGCTCACAGGGATCCCCAACCGAACCGAGGAGGCCCGACGTGGTGTGGGTCCTGCTGCTCATGCTGGGCGCGATCGTCCTCGGGGCGATCGCCATCGTGGTCAAGGCCCTGAAATGGCTGCTGATCATCGCTGCCGTCATGTTCGTCGCCGGTCTGGTGGCCGGCTGGGCGCAGCGGCGCACGAGGGGTGATGGAGGCGGTCTCGCCTGAGGGGACGTCCCGGCCGGGCGCGCCGGGCGTTTCCGGGGGCCGAGGCCTCTGAGCGGTGAGGACGCCACTTTTGCGGATCGACGGCGGGCCTGGTCGTACGGCACCATTATGTGACGCATGACGGCAATGTCCTCTCCGGTGATCGGTACGGCCGATCGGCAGGTCACGCAGCGCGGCGGGATCCTCCGGCCGGGGGACGGCCCGATCCTCGCGTGGACACGCCCGTGGAGACCATCGCCTCCCCGCATACCCTCACGGCTCCTCTGAAAGGCCCCCTATGACCGATCTCAATGCACTTCTCGCCCAGCGCGCCGAGCTGGACCGCCAGATCGAGGAACTCCAGTCCGGCGACCTCAAGGAGCGCGAGAACACGCTCGGCGGGATCCTGACGGCCACCGCCGAGTGGGCGACCTCGCGCGGCCACGAGGCACTGCGCCGGGAGCTCAAGAACTGGGAGTACGTCACCTTCGCCGGTATCGAGGTCGGGGTGGGCCACGACGGCGGCGAGCGCTGGGGGCTGCCGCTGAACTCGGTCACCGTGATGGACTCCGTCAGCGGCACCGACGTGGAGTTCGGCACCACGCCCCCGCCGATCCAGGCCGTCCTGGGCCTGCTGGAGGGCCTGCTGGCCACCCGCTAGCGCCCGGACGGCCCGGTCCGGCCCGGTCCGGCCGTCGCTTCCGTACGGCCCGGTGCCCTCGACCTCCGCGGAGGCGAGGGGCCGGGCCGTCAGAGCTTGCGGAAGGTCCGAGCCTCCTCGGCCGCCGCGAGCACCTCGGGCAGGGCGGCGCCCGTGCCCGCGGACACGACGGCCGAGATCGCCCCCTCCACGAACGGCACGTCGGCGATCACCACCCGCTCGTCCGCGAAGAGCCGGGCGGTGAGCACCGAGCTGCCCAGGTCCGGGATGAGGATCACCCCGTCCCCCCGGTCGGCCGTCTCGATCGCCGCCGCCACCAGGTCGGGGGAGGTGCCGAGACCACCGTCCTCGGTACCCCCGGCGGCGGCCAGCGGGACCTCGGAGCCGCCGATCTGCGAGGCCAGCAGCGCGACCTCGGCGGCCAGCGGCCCGCTGTGCGAGATCAGGACGATGCCTACCACCGGCGCACCCGGCCCGTCCGGCACGCCCGGCCCGTCCGGCCCGTCCGGCCCACCGGGCGGGTCACCGCGTCGCCACCGCGTGCAGGGCGGCCAGGATGAGCGCGGTGGAGGCGGCGCCCGGGTCCTCGTGGCCCACGCTGCGGGGCCCGAGATAGCTGGCCCGGCCCTTGCGCGCCTGGAGCGGGATCGTCGACTCGGCCCCGGTGCGGGCCGCCGCCGCCGCGGCGCCGATCGCCTCCGCGGGATCGATCGGATTCGCCGGGCCGGCCGGGTCACCACCGTCCCGTACGGCCTCCTCCAGGGCCCGTACCGCCGGGGCCAGGGCGTCCACCATGGTCTTGTCCCCCTCGGCGGCCGAGCCCAGCGCCCGCACCCCGGCGAGCCCGGCCTGCAGGGCGGTGTGCAGCCGCGCGACGGACACCTCGGCGTCGTCCCCCAGCGCCTTGCCCGTCTCCCGGAAGAACGTGCCGTACAGCGGGCCGGACGCCCCGCCGACCTTGCGGATCAGCGTGCTGCCCACGAGCGTCAGCAGCGCCCCGGGGGTGGCCGGCTCGGCCGTGCCCAGCGCGTGGGCGACCGCGGTGAAGCCCCGGTCGAGGTTGGACCCGTGGTCGGCGTCACCGATCGCCGCGTCCAGCGCGGTCAGCCGCTCCCTGTCGGACGAGACGGCCCTGGCGGCCTCCTCGATCCAGGAGGCGAAGAAGGCGACGTCCATCTCAGCGGCCCCAGCGCAGGGCGGGGGTCTCCACGGGAGCGTCCCACAGGCCGGTGAGCTCGTCGTCCAGACGGCAGACGCTGACCGAGAAGCCCTGCATGTCGAGGCTGGTGACGTAGTTGCCGACCAGGCACCGCGCCGCCCGCGCACCCCTGCCGGCCAGGTGGTCGGCGACGGCGGCGTAGGCGATGTACAGCTCGATCAGCGGGGTGCCGCCCATGCCGTTCACCATGACCAGCAGGTCGCCCGACAGCGGCAGGTCCTCGTGGACGGCGTCCATCGCCAGGTCCACCAGCTCCCGGGCCGGGCGCAGGGCCGAGCGCGTCCGGCCGGGCTCGCCGTGGATGCCGATGCCCAGCTCCACCTCGGTGTCGGAGAGCTCGAAGGTGGGCCTGCCCGCGGCCGGGGTGGTACAGGGGCTCAGCGCGATCCCGAAGGAACGGCTGCGCGCGTTGACCTCCCGCGCCACCCGGGCGACCTCGGCCAGCGGAGCCCCGGTCTCGGCCAGGGCTCCGGCGATCTTCTCGACGAACAGGGTGGCGCCGGTGCCCCTGCGTCCGGCCGTGTAGAGGGAGTCGCGCACGGCCACGTCGTCGTCGACGAGGACGCTCTCCACCCGCACCCCCTCCTCGGCGCTCAGCTCGGCCGCCATCCGGAAGTTCAGCACGTCGCCGGTGTAGTTCTTCACGATGTGCAGCACCCCCGCCCCGCCGTCGACCGCGGAGGTGGCCTCGATCATCTGGTCGGGGACGGGCGAGGTGAAGACCTCACCCGCGCACGCCGCGTCGAGCATGCCGTACCCGACGAACCCGCCGTGCAACGGCTCGTGCCCCGACCCGCCGCCGGACACCAACCCCACCTTGCCCGTACGCGGACCCGAGGCCCGGAACACGATCTGGTTGTCCACGTCCACCCGGAGCCCCGGATGGGCCGCCGCGACACCGCGCAGCGCGTCGGGAACGACCGTCCCGGCGTCGTTGATGAGCTTCTTCACGGTGTCCAACCTCGCCCCGTTCGCGCGCGATGGCAAGGACCGGACGCGCGAAGCCGGGGATCGGCCGCGCGACGGACGAGGTCCGGCCGCGCGGCGGACAAAGATCTGCCGCGCGACGGCGGCCGGATCCGGCCCGGGCCGGGGCGGCGGCGGAGGTGGCGGCGGCGGGTGCCGCTGTAGGAGGATCTGCGCAGGTCCCGTCCCATACAGGAGGCGTCATGTCGGTGCTGCGCGATCTGGTGGAGAGCATCCGGAACGGCGGGATCGAGGTGATCGACCTGACGGCGCCGTTGTCCCCGCAGACGCCGATCCTGCGGCTGCCGGAGCCGTTCGGCAACACCGTCCCGTTCTCCCTGCGGGAGATCAGCCGCTACGACGACCGCGGCCCGGCCTGGTACTGGAACGACATCGTCACCGGCGAGCACACCGGCACCCACTTCGACGCGCCCGTCCACTGGGTCACCGGCAGGGACGGCGACGACGTCTCGCAGGTGCCGCCGGAACGGCTCATCGCCCCGGCCGTGGTCCTCGACCTCGCCGACGAGGCGGCGAAGGACCCCGACTTCCTGCTGGAGATCGCGCACGTCAGGGCGTGGGAGCAGGCCAACGGCCCGCTGCCCGAGGGCGGCTGGCTGCTCTACCGCACCGGCTGGGACGCCCGCTCCCACGACCAGGAGAGCTTCCTGAACGCGAACGAGACCGGCCCGCACACCCCCGGTGTCTCGGTCGAGTGCGCCCGCTGGCTCGCCGAGGAGAGCCCGATCGCCGGGCTGGGCGTGGAGACCGTGGGCACCGACGCGGGCGCGGCGCACGGCTTCGACCCGGCCTTCCCGTGCCACTCGTTCCTGCTGGGCGCCGGGAAGTACGGCCTGACCCAGCTGCGCAACCTCGACCGGCTCCCGGTGACCGGCGCGGTGGTCGTCGCCCCGCCGCTGCCCATCGTCGGGGGTTCGGGCAGCCCGCTGCGGGTGCTGGCCCTGGTCGAGAGGTGAACGTCGCCGAGGTCGTGGGCGCGACGCTGGCCGCGCTGGGCGTGGAGGTCGCCTTCGGCGTGGTCGGCAGCGGCAACTTCCACGTGACCAACGCCCTGGTCGCGCACGGCGTGCGCTACGTCGCCGCCCGCCACGAGGGCGGCGCGGCGACCATGGCCGACGCCTACGCGCGCCTCAGCGGCCGGGTCGGCGTGCTCAGCGTCCACCAGGGGCCGGGGCTCACCAACGCGATGACCGGCGTCACCGAGGCCGCCAAGAGCCGTACCCCGCTCGTCGTGCTGGCGGGGGAGGTGACCGAGCGGCGCTCCAACTTCTTCGTCGACCAGGCCGCGCTGGCCGAGGCGGTGGGCGCGGTCCCGATGCGGATCGTCTCCGCGCGGACCGCGGTCGCAGAGGTGACCGAGGCCTTCCGCGTCGCCCGCGACGAGCGGAGGACGGTCCTGCTCAACCTCCCGCTGGCGGTGCAGGCACTGGACGTCCCCGCGGGGGAGGGGGGAACGACGACCGGTGTGACGGAGGCCCTGAGGGGGGCAGGGGCCGGGGGGACGGGCGCTCCGTCGCCCGGGGAGGCCGCCCGGCTGGCGGAGGTCCTCTCGGCGGCGCGCCGTCCGGTCTTCGTGGCCGGGCGGGGTGCCCGGGCGGCCCGGCGGGAGCTGGAGGAGCTGGCGGACCTGACCGGGGCGTTGCTGGCCACCTCCGCGGTGGTCCGGGGCCTGTTCCGGGGCAGCCCGTGGGACCTGGACGTCAGCGGCGGTTTCGCCTCACCGCTGACGGCCGAGCTCGTCCGCGGCGCCGACGTGCTGGTGGGCTGGGGGTGCGCGTTCACCATGTGGACCACCCGGCACGGCACGCTGATCGGTCCCGACACCGTCGTCGTCCAGGTCGATCTGGACGAGGACGCGCTCGGCGCGCACCGTCCCGTCCACCTGGGGGTGACCGGTGACGTGGCCCGCACCGCGCGGGCGGTCGTCCGGCTCCTCGGCGGCCACGACGGTCACCGCGACGACCGGGGCGACGGGGACGGTGGTGGCGCAGGCGGGGACGGTGATGGCGCAGGTGGTGACGGTGGTGGCGCAGGCGGTGACCGCGACGAAGCCGGTGGTGACGGAGCAGGTGGTCGCGGATCCGGTGGTGAAGGGGACGCCGCCGGTTACCGCTCGGCGGGGCTGGCCGCGCGGATCGCCCGGGAGGGCCGCTGGCGGGACGTCCCGTACGAGGACGAGGGCGGCAACGGCAGGATCGACCCCAGGACGCTGACCATCGGGCTGGACGACCTGCTGCCCGCCGAGCGCGTCCTCGCCGTCGACTCCGGAAATTTCATGGGATATCCGTCGATGTTCCTCGACGTTCCGGACGAGCGGGGATTCTGTTTCACCCAGGCGTTCCAGTCGGTCGGCCTCGGCCTGGCCACCGCGATCGGCGCCGCCCTGGCCCGGCCGGACCGCCTCCCGGTGGCCGCCCTCGGCGACGGCGGCGCGCTGATGGGCGTCTCCGAGCTGGAGACGGTCGTACGGCTGGGGATCCCGATGGTGATCGTGGTGTACGACGACGACGGCTACGGGGCCGAGGTGCACCACTTCGGGCCGGACGGGCACCCGCTGGACACCGTGACCTTCCCGCCCGCGGACATCGCCGCGATCGCCCGCGGCTTCGGCTGCGACGCGGTCACCGTACGGGACGTGGCGGACCTCGCCGAGGTGGCCCGGTTGCTGGACGGCGCCAGGGACCGGCCCCTGCTGGTCCACGCCCGGGTCGTCCGCTCCCGGGGAGCGTGGTGGCTGGAGGAGGCGTTCCGGGGACACTGACGGGACACCGACGGGACACTGAGACGGGACGCGGACGGGGACGCCCATGACGGCGTCGGAAGGGACACCGGAAGGGGCGTGGGCACCGGTCCGGGCCCGGGGCGGAGCTGAGGTACGGTTCAGCCATGGCTGAGATCGTGTACCCCCCGGTCGTCGGGGCGGCGTTGACCGTGTTCCGCGCGCTGGACCTCAAGATCCGCATCGAGGGTGCCGAGAACATCCCGCGGACCGGCGGGGCCGTGCTGGTCAGCAACCACATCAGCTACCTCGACTTCATCTTCGCGGGCCTGGCCGCGCGCCCGGCCGGGCGCCTGGTGCGCTTCATGGCGAAGAAGGAGGTCTTCGACCACCGGATCTCCGGCCCGCTGATGCGCGGCATGCACCACATCCCGGTCGACCGCGCGGCGGGGGCCGCCGCGTTCGGCGCGGCCCTGAAGGCGCTCCGGGACGGCGAGGTCGTCGGCGTGTTCGCCGAGGCCACGATCAGCAGGTCCTTCACGGTCAAGGAGATCAAGAACGGCGCGGTCCGGATGGCCGTCGGCGCCAAGGTGCCGATGATCCCGGTCTCCCTGTGGGGCACCCAGCGGCTGTGGACCAAGGGCCGCCCCCGGAACCTGCTCCAGCGGCACGTGCCGATCACCATCCTGGTGGGCGAGCCCATGCACCCCAAGCGCGGTGACGACTACGACGCCGTCACCGCCGACCTGCACGGGCGGATGGGCGAGATGCTCGACCGGGCGCAGCGCGGCTACCCGGAGATCCCGCAGGGCGTCTGGTGGCAGCCCCGCCACCTCGGAGGCACCGCGCCCACCCCGGAGGAGGCCGCCAAGCTCGACGCCGCCGAGGCCGCGGAGAGGGCGACGCGCCACGGGGCGTGACGCGCCGTCATCGGTGACGACCCGTCGCGGGCGTTCCATGGACGGAAGGCGACGCCCGGGGACGCGTACAAGTGCGGGGCAGGTCGTTCACAAGTGGGGTGTCCCATCCTGTCCGCATGAGCGATGCGTTCGACACCCTGACCGATGTCCTCCTGCCGGCCCCCGGTCCCGGCCGTACACCGGGCAGGATCGGCATGTCGATCCTGATGATCCTCTGGGCCGGGCTCGCGGTGTCGTGCTTCGTCTCCGCGGTGCCCGGGTGGAGGCTCGCCACGGGGGCCGTCGGCACCCCCGGCACCCTCACGGTCCTGTCGTGCGAGGACCTGGGGGAGGGGCGCTACGACTGCAAGGGCCGCTTCACGCCCGACGGCGGTGGCGCCGCGATCGCGGTCGACGCCTCGCCCGACTCCGGCGCCGGTGACGTCACGCGGGCCCGGCTCGCCCCGGAGGGCGACCGCGCCGTGCCGACCGGCACCGCCGGGGTCCTGGCCGCGCTGACCATGCCGTTCCTCGGCGTCGGCGTGCCGGCCTTCCTGCCGTACGCGCTCCTCCATGTCCTCGGGGTACGGCGCGGCAGGCGGGGAGCGGTGGTCGCCGGCTCCGTCCTGACGTGCGTCTCGCTCGCCGGCGTCCTCGTCGGGCTGGTCGCCGCCTCGCTCTGACCGGCCGCCCGCGCCGGACGGGACCGCCCGCGCCGGACGGAGTCCGTCCGGCGCGCTCTCGCGGCGGGCGTTCGAATTCGTGAAAATCGCCGATGAGCTGCGAGAAGATTACCTGACAGCGTGCTCCCACAAATTTCGTCCGCATGTGTCCGGAGAAAGCGGGAAGTCTCCTCCGCGCCCTTCGACGGAGGATCACAGCCGGGCACGTGGCCCTCCGTCTCGGTGGCGGGCGCACGCACCCTCGCGCCATACCGCCGCCGGTTTCGGATCGAGCCAGCTGGAGGACAAGGTGACGCGAACGAACCCGGACAGGCCAGACGAGATCCTGCCGAGCGCATCGGGCGGATCGGGCGGGCCGCGCCGGCGCGTCTCACGGCCCGTGGTCTTCGGTGCCGCCCTGGCACTGGCGGCGTCGAGCGGGGTGGCGGTGTCCGCGGCGGCGTCGGCGACACCGGCGCCCGTTCCCGGAGCGACGGACACGCCGACCCCCACGCCGTCGGTGACGATGAGCGAGACACCCGCTCCCACCGTGACGGTGACCCAGACCGTGGAACCGTCACCCAGCCCCACCGTCAAGCCGGTGCCCCGCGTACCGCCGCTGGCCTTCCCCAGCACGCTGCACGGCGAGTTCGTCCTGCCGGACCGGGAGGGCTGCGGCTTCACGGTGTTCGCCCAGACCGGAAAGGCCGTCGCCCTGGCGGAGGACTCGATCACCGTGCGCAGCCAGGACGGCTTCGAGAAGGCGTACGCGATCACCGACTCCACCCGGACCCTGGCGGGCCGGCGGGGCAACGAGATCAGGCAGGGCGACTGGGTGTCGCTGACCGCGACGAACGTGGGCGAGACGCCGACGGCCGCCTACGTCTTCGACCTGACGCGTCCCAAGAAGAACTTCTGGCGGGGTGACGGCTGGTGGTCCTACAAGCCGTGGCGGCCGGGCAAGAAGTGGCGGGCCCCGGCCTCCTGCCCCACGCCGTCCGTGCCGCCGCCCACCCCCACTCCCACCCCGACGGTGACGGACACGCTGCCGCCCACCGAGACCCCGCCGCCCACGGACTTCCCCACCCCCGAGCCGACCCCGACGGTGACGGACACCGTGCCGCCCGCCGAGACCCCCACGCCCGTCCCGACCCCCACCCCCACCCTGACTCCGACTCCGACTCCCACTCCGACCCCGAGCCCCTGACCCCGGGGCCCGGGGGGGGGGGGGGGGGGGGGGGGGGGGGGGGGGGGGGGGGGGGGGGGGGGGGGGGGGGGGGGGGGGGGGGGGGGGGGGGGGGGGGGGG